>CAZKOC010000024.1:0-16966 GCA_964554275.1 uncultured Weeksellaceae bacterium | reverse complement strand
ACAGATCAACAATACCCAGTCACAAAAAGTAGGTCAGCAATTGCTTTCTTCTATGGTAAATGCCGCTGAAATAAAAGACAACAGAATTGAAAGATTAGACAGATAATATATATGATTCAGTTCATACAAAAAAGTCCCGAAGAAATTTGGGACTTTTTTGTATATAAATTACATTTTTAAGTTTTGTCATAATAAGTTATCATCTACCAAATTCGGCAAGGTAACTTTCAGCAAAGGTTCGTCTTCCATCGCACGTTTGATGGCAAAGATCGCTTCGTCATTTCTTGCCCAGCTTCTACGGGCAATTCCGTTGTTTACATCCCAATGCAGCATTGATTTTAATCTTTGTTCAGCTTCCGGTGTTCCATCCAACAACATACCGAATCCGCCATTGATTACTTCTCCCCAACCCACACCTCCGCCATTGTGGATCGAAACCCAAGTTGCTCCGCGGAAACTATCCCCAATCACATTGTGAATCGCCATATCAGCCGTAAATTTTGAACCGTCATAAATATTGGATGTTTCACGGAATGGTGAATCTGTTCCCGACACATCGTGATGATCTCTGCCCAACACGACCGGACCGATTTCGCCTTTGGCAATTGCAGTATTAAAGGTTTTGGCAATTTTAATCCGGCCTTCGGCATCAGCATATAAAATCCTTGCCTGAGAACCCACAACCAGTTTATTTTCCTGCGCGCCTTTTATCCAGGTAATGTTGTCCTGCATCTGCTGCTGGATTTCCTTTGGAGAACTTTTCATGATTTCTTCCAGCACCTTACAAGCGATTTCATCTGTTTTTTGCAAATCATCAGGTTTTCCTGATGTACAAACCCATCGGAACGGCCCGAATCCATAATCGAAACACATTGGCCCCATAATGTCCTGTACATAGCTCGGATATTTGAAATCAATTCCATTTTCTGCCATCACATCGGCTCCGGCACGGCTCGCTTCCAATAAAAAGGCATTTCCGTAATCAAAGAAATAAGTTCCTTTTACCGTATGTTTATTAACTGCCTCAGCATGCCTACGCAAGGTCTCCTGTACTTTTTCTTTGAATAATTCCGGATCTTCAGCCATCAACTGATTAGATTCTTCAAATGAAATTCCAGCCGGATAATAGCCACCCGCCCATGGATTGTGCAATGAAGTCTGGTCCGAACCCAAATCTATATAAATATTCTCTTCATCAAATTTCTCCCAGACATCCACCACATTTCCGTCATATGCAATAGAAACCACTTCTTTGTTTTCTTTTGCTTCGCGAACTCTTTTTACCAGCTCATTCAAATCGGAAATTACTTCGTCCACCCAGCCCTGTTCATGACGTTTGTATGTCGCGGCAGGATTGACTTCCGCCGTTACCGAAATTACTCCGGCAATATTCCCCGCTTTGGGTTGTGCTCCCGACATTCCGCCCAAGCCTGCGGTTACAAATAGTTTTCCTGCTGTTCCGTTTGAATCGATTTTCCGACAGCCGTTCAAAACCGTAATCGTTGTTCCATGCACAATTCCCTGTGGACCAATGTACATATAACTTCCGGCGGTCATTTGTCCATATTGCGAAACACCCAGCGCATTCATCTTTTCCCAATCATCCGGTTTGGAATAATTCGGAATGACCATTCCATTCGTCACAACAACTCTCGGTGCATTTTTATGTGAAGGAAACAATCCGAGCGGATGACCGGAATACATCACCAAGGTTTGTTCATCGGTCATTTCCGACAGATATTTCATCGTCAAAAGATATTGTGCCCAATTCTGAAAAACCGCTCCGTTTCCGCCGTAAGTGATTAATTCTTCCGGATGTTGAGCTACTGCCGGATCCAGATTGTTTTGAATCATCAGCTGAATGGCTTTTGCCTGCTGACACCTCCCGGGATATTCCTCAATCGGTCTTGCATACATTTCATAATCCGGGCGGAACCGATACATATAAATCCGTCCATATTTTTCCAATTCTTCTCTGAATTCCGGTAATAGTTCAGCATGGCATTTCGGGTCGAAATAACGTAAAGCGTTTTTCAGAGCCAGTTTCTTTTCCTCTTTCGAAAGAATTTCTTTTCGTTTAGGTGCATGGCTGAAATTTTCGTTTAACGGCTTTAATTGTGGAATTTCTGCCGGTATTCCTTGCTGTATTTGTTGTTGAAATGTCATTCTTAATGATTTAGATGTTAGATTTTGGAAATTATTTCTCTAAGATTATTTCCCTGAATCAATTCAATAATCGCATTGATATCTTCACCAATCAATCGGTCATCTTCCAGCTTCGGAACTTTGGTTCGAACCAAATCGAATACTTCTTCGATTACAGCACTTGATTTCAAAGGTCTTCGGAATTCGAGTCCCTGACAGGCATACATCAGTTCGATCGCTAAAATTTTCTCCAGATTATTCAAAACCTGATTGAATTTCCGTCCGGAAATGCTACCCATTGAAACATGGTCTTCCTGCCCCAAAGAAGTCGGAATACTGTCCGCCGAAGCCGGGAAGCACAAAGTTTTGTTTTCAGTACACAATGCGGCCGAAGTATATTGCGGAATCATAAATCCGCTGTTTAAACCTGATTTTTCGGTTAATAACCTCGGCAGTCCGAATTTCCCTTCCAATAATAAATACTGTCTTCTGTCAGAAATATTTCCTAATTCAGAAGCTGCCAAAGTTGCATAATCCAGCACCATCGCCAACGGCTGCCCATGAAAATTCCCACCGCTGATCGCCGTTTTTTCATCTAAAACAATTGGATTATCTGTCACTGAATTCAATTCAATTTCCGCCATTTCATGCAGATGCATCCACGCATTTCTCGAAGCCCCATGCACCTGCGGCATACAACGCAGCGAGTACGGATCCTGAACCCTCGGAAAATCATTATTGTCTATAATTTGAGAACCTTCGAGTAATTTCCGGATTCTTTGCGCAACCTGTTTCGTTCCTTCATACGGACGGACTTCATGCAATTCCTGCATAAAGGGTGATTTCAAGCCAGAATAAGCTTCCAGGCTCATTGTTCCTATTACATCTGCCAAATCAAGCAGGTATTTCATTTTATCCAGTCCGAAAAGCGCGTGCGCCAAAATAAATTGTGTTCCGTTGATCAAACCCAAACCTTCTTTTGCCTGGAGTACAATCGGCTCCAGGTTATATTCTTTCAAAACCTCTTTTGTTGGAACCGGTCTGCCATCTTTCCAAATCTTTCCTTCACCGATCAACGGCAAAAACAAATGAGAAAGTGGAGCCAGGTCTCCTGACGCACCCACCGAACCTTGTTCTGGTACAACCGGGATAATGTCTTTTTCGATAAATAATAAAATCCTTTCAAAGGTTTTCATGGAAATTCCCGAAAACCCCTTTGCCAAAGCATGAAGCTTGGAAATTAACATCAGTTTTGAAAGCTCTTTGGAAATCGGATTTCCCACTCCTACTGCATGGCTGATTAGCAGGTTTTCCTGTAATTTCCTGGTTTCCTCTTTGGAAATTTTTGTGTCGCAAAGTGGCCCGAACCCTGTATTAATTCCATAAACGGTCATACCTGAATTCACAATCGCTTCTACATTGTTTTTGGAACGATTGATTTGTTCCCTGCTTTTTTCTGAAATCTCCGCGGAAACTTCATTATGTAAAATTTTGATCGAATCTTCTATTGTAAAATGGTCAACGCCAAAAATATTTTTATTCATCTTAATTCGTTTACTGATTCAAAGATACAAATTTGCCGTAGAGATGGAATGTCTTCCATTTCTACAATTTCATCTTATAATACCCTAAATATAATTCCTATTCGGTAAATTTGCATTTCATTAAATTTAATAGGATGTCTGATAACAACATACATGACGAAATAGGTGACGAACATTTTTCTTCTCACCACGACACGCCAATGCAGGAGAATGCTTTTGAACTGAGCAATGAAGAAAAAATTGCAAAAATCGAGGCCGATTTTAAGAATATAATGAACACTTTAGGTTTGGACCTGACTGATGACAGCTTGAAAGGAACGCCCAAACGTGTCGCTAAAATGTTTGTAAATGAAATTTTTGGTGGTTTACATCCGGACAGAAAACCGAAAATGTCTACCTTCGAAAACAAATACAAATACAACCAAATGTTGGTAGAAAAGGACATCACGGTTTATTCGACCTGTGAACACCACTTCTTACCCATTGTTGGGAAAGCGCACATCGGTTATATTTCAAACGGAAAAGTAATTGGTCTTTCTAAAATGAACCGTATTGTGGATTATTTTGCCAAACGCCCGCAGGTTCAGGAAAGGTTGACAATGCAAATCGTAAAAGCCATGCAGGATGCTTTAGGGACGGCAGATGTCGCCTGTGTCATTGATGCGAAACATCTTTGTGTGAATTCCCGTGGAATCCGTGATATTGACAGCAGCACCGTTACAGCGGAATTAGGTGGCATTTTCAAAACCGACCCTACGACAAGACGGGAATTCCTGCACTACATAGGTGTGCATACGAAGTTTAATGTTTGATAAGATTTTAGTGCATTTCAAATTTTCGATAATTATTTGGTTATTAGGAACAATCTTTTGCTTTGCACAAGTTGATTCTACCAAGATTCCATTTATTGCGTATTGGTCGAAAGGAGATAGTTATGATTTTTTGATCACAAAAATTAGTAAGCATTGGAACAGGGATAAATTAGAAAGACAAGACTCAAGCTCTTATTACACAACATTTACCGTAATAGATTCAACAGAAAGTTCTTATAAAATTAATTGGAAATACAAAGCAAACTTTGGTGATTTCCCTCCTCAGTTTGGAGAATTGTTGAATAATAATAACGTAATTCTTGATTTTATATACACAACCAATGAATTCGGAGAATTCATAGAAGTTGAAAACTGGGAAGAAGTTTCGGGTTACATTAAGAAAACATTCGAGGTCATAACCCAAAATTTAATTTCTAAAAAAGCTGACTTTGATATTGATAAGTTCAATAAAACAATAGAGCCATTCATTTCTATTTTTACTTCCAAGGAAGGAATAGAAACAATTGTTTTAAAAGAATTGGTGTTTTTTCATTTTCCTTTTGGAACTGAATTTGACCCAAATGAAACAGTAGAGTATGAAGATGAACTCCCTAATTTATTTGGTGGAAAGCCCATAAGAGGTGATTCGAAAATCTACTTTCATATGGTCGATTTTGAAGATGAAATTTGTTCGTTTAGCCATGAAATGAAAATCAATTCAGAAGACGCGAAAAACATGGTCAACCATTTATTAACGCAAATGGGGTTTGATATGGAGAAAGTAGAAAACGAATTATTGGAAGGGAAATTAGATATTACGGACAATAATTATTTTGAGTATTTTTATAATCCTGGGATTCCCAATTTTATTGAAACTAATAGATTAGTAGAATTAGATGCGGGAAAAATGAAAAATAAAAAACAAGATATAATTAGGATTGAATTAATTTTGGATGAAGATTGATAAAAAAATTTCAATTAAAAGAATATGATAAAAGAACATAACTTAAAAGTACACAATTCGCTTGGCGGTGAAAAAGAAACATTTGTTCCGATCCACAAAGACAGCATTGGGATGTATGTATGCGGGCCTACGGTTTACAGCAATGTGCATTTGGGAAATGTTCGCACGTTTTTATCATTTGACTTAATTTACAGATATTTAAAACATCTAGGATATAAGGTTCGTTATGTCCGCAACATTACCGATGCAGGTCACCTGACCGATGACGGAAATGTGGAAAACGACCGTTTTGTGAAACAATCCAAACTTGAAAAACTGGAACCGATGGAAATCGTTCAGAAATACACGGTTGATTTTCACAAAGTTTTGGAAATTTTTAACTTATTACCTCCCACCATCGAACCGACCGCGACCGGGCATATCCTGGAACAAATCGAATTGACCCAAAAGCTAATGGGATTGGGCATTGCTTATGAGGTCAACGGTTCGGTTTATTTTGACGTAAAAGCGTATAACGAAAAAGGATTGAATTACGGCGAATTGAGTAATCGAAACATTGAAGAACTGATTGCCAATACAAGAGATTTAGATGGTCAGGGTGAGAAACGAAACCCGGCTGATTTCGCGCTTTGGAAAAATGCTTCGCCTGCCCACATCATGCGCTGGGGATCTCCCTGGGGTGATGGTTTTCCGGGCTGGCACCTCGAATGTACCGTAATGAGCACCAAATACCTGGGTGAGTTTTTTGACATTCACGGTGGCGGAATGGATTTGAAATTCCCGCACCATGAATGTGAAATTGCCCAAGCCAAGGGTATAAACGGACACGAACCGGTAAAATATTGGCTGCACGCCAATATGCTGACCATGAACGGACAACGTATGAGCAAATCGACCGGAAACTATATTTTACCGATGGAACTGGTGTCAGGGAATAATGACTTTTTTGAGAAACCGTTTCAGCCGGCTATTGTTCGTTTCTGCTTTCTTCAAGCACATTACAGAAGCGTTTTGGACATTTCAAACGACGCGATGCTGGCAAGCGAAAAAGGATTTAACCGGTTGATGGAAGGAATTAAAACTCTTCAAAATATTGAACCTTCAGCTGAGTCTACATTTGATGTAAAAAATTGGCTAACTGATTGTTACGCCGCGATGGATGACGATTTCAATACTCCGATTCTGATTTCCAATTTGTTCGATGCCATTCGTGTTATCAACGGGGCAAAAGCCGGAACGGAAAAGCTGAATTCGGAAGACATCGAAATCCTGAAACAATCTTTGAATGCTTTTGTGTTTGATGTAATGGGATTGAAACCGGAAGAAGAAGCACAGGGGAATTCCGAAAAATTAGACGGCGTGATGCAAATGCTCATCAGGATGAGAAACCAGGCACGTGCCGATAAAAACTGGGCATTATCCGACCAGATCCGTGATGAGTTAATTGAAATCGGAATCCAACTCAAAGACGGAAAAGATGGGACGCAATACAATTTGTAGTTAGAGCTTAATAAGCTTGTATTTCAAGATAAAAAATGCCTGCAAAATTGCAGGCATTTCATGTTCTATGAAAGTTGTAAATTTTTTATTTCTTTCTGTTAATCAAATAGTAAACCGGAATCCCCAAAAGAATAATCAATACTCCCGGCCATGTGTAAGTTGTTTTGTAAATCAACAATCCGATGCAAATTGTACTTGCCACCAAAATGTAAAGCGCCGGTAAAACCGGATATCCAAAAGCTTTGTAAGTCCGTGGCAGGTCAGGGCGTTTTTTGCGGAGAATGAAAATTCCGGCAATCGTCAATACGTAAAAAATCAACACCGCCATAATCACATAATCGAGCAAATCACCATATTTTCCACTTAAACAAAGAACACTTGCCCAAACACACTGTATCCATAATCCCCAGGCGGGAACTTCAAACTTATTTAAATTCGCGGCCTTTTTAAAAAAAACACCGTCATTTGCCATCGTATGGTAAACACGTGCTCCGGCAAGAATCAACCCATTGTTGCATCCGAAAGTAGAAATCATAATCATCGCTGCGATGATGACAGCGCCGCCTGAGCCAAATATCTTTAATGCCGCAGCTACCGCTACCCTGTCCTGTGACGCAGTCGCAATCTCTTCCATCGAAAGCGTGGCAACATACATCAGGTTCATCAAAATATAAATAACCGTAACAATCAAGACTCCAAAAAACAAGCTCAACCCGATATTCCGGGATGGATTTTTCATTTCACCGGCGATGAATGTCACATTGTTCCAAGCATCACTCGAAAACAACGAACCCACCATTGCGGAAATCACTCCTGCAAAAACAGCCGCATAAGCAACTTTGATCATTTGTTCTGAACCGGGATTCCATTGTGTGGTTTCCCATGCGGTTGACCAGTTGGCCTGCCAAATTTCAGCATTGAAGGCAACAAAAAGTCCGGCGATGATCAATCCGGCCAAAGAAAGAATCTTTATAATCGTCAACCCGGTTTGCATCAATTTCCCGTTTTTGATCCCCCTGGAATTCAGCCAGGTAAGAAAGACAATCGATACAATTGCCAATAACTGCGCAGAGCTTATATTGAAATTACTGATTGAAAACAAAACATTGTCTTCACTGAAAAACGGAAAAATATAAGCCGTAAACTTAGCGAAAGCAACGCCTACTGCGGCAATTGTTCCTGTCTGGATGATGGTAAACAGTCCCCAACCGTAAAGAAATGCAATCAATTTTCCATAAGCTTCCCTCAGGTAAACATATTGTCCTCCGGCCTTGGGGAATATGGCGGAAAGCTCACCATAACTCAGTGCAGCAATCAGCGTGATAAATCCCGTCAGTACCCAAACAAATATGAGCCATCCGGCACTACCGACGTTTCGGGCAATGTCGGAGCTTACGATAAAGATTCCGGAACCAATCATGGATCCGGCTACAATCATAGTTCCGTCGAGCAATCCCAGCTCTCGTTTCATTTTGTGTGTTGAGTTTTCGTTTTGTTCCATTTTTTAGTATATATTTAAATGTTAAATTTTGAAATCGAAGATTCGGCACTAAGCCAATTTTAAATGTGGGTTTGGGTATTTCATTTAAAATTTAGATTTCAAAATTTATAATAATTCTTTCGCCAGCTTACTGTTTCTATATCCGTATAAGAAATAAACAAGTAACCCCAAGGCCATCCATACCAAAAACCATTGCCAGCTTACAATCGGAATTTCAATCATCAGATATGAACAGGTCAAAACACCCATAATCGGAATCAATGAATAATTGCGGATGATTGTCAGAACTGTGATCGCCGCAGCTAAAATCAGGAATACTAAAAATAAAATTTCCTGATGATTGGAAAAATCAAATTCCGTAATTGCCGATTGAATCCTGGTTCTGAACAAATAGACAAATGCCATCAATAAAACAGGAACAATAAATTTCCCATTGATGTAAGGCAGATGAAATTTTCCCCGTTCTTTCAATTTCGGCGGCAAAAACAGAACACCACCCGAAACGAGAATAAAAGCAAATAAAGTCCCGATGCTCGTCAGATCCGTAACCAAATCGCTTTCAATGAATAACGCTCCGATTCCGACAATGACTCCAGTAACAATTGTTGCAAAAGATGGCGTTTGGTATTTCGGGTGAATTTTCTGAAACTGCTTAGGCAATAATCCGTCACGGCTCATACTCATCCAAATTCTCGGTTGTCCAATCTGGAAAACCAATAACACCGAAGTCGTTGCGACAACAGCACTAATTGAAACGATCTTCTCTATCCAGGGCGCTCTTTCTTCAAATACAAATGCCAAAGGGTCGCTTACGTTTTTGAAGTTCGAATAATGTTCGATTCCGGTCAGCGTCAATGCAATCACAATATAAAGTGCCGTACAAATCAGGAGCGAATAAATCATCCCCCGTGGCATATCGCGTTGCGGATTTTTGGTTTCCTCCGCCATTGTAGAAATCGCATCAAACCCAATATAGGCATAAAAAACCGCTGAAACGCCTTTCAGAACACCTTCGAATCCATTCGGTAAAAACGGACGCCAGTTATTTGTATCAACAAAAAAAGCCCCCGCCACGATGACAAAAAGTATTACCGCAATTTTAAAGTAAACCATAAAATTGGCCGATTTTTTACTTTCCTTAATTCCTATATAAGCCAGCCATGTAATCAATGCAACGATGATAAATGCCGGAAGATTAAAAAATATCTTGGTGTCGCCGATCACAGGCGCGCTATTATAAGCATTGATAGCAAACTGATAACTTTCGATTTGTCTGGTAGTCAATTCCGCTCCGGAAGACAATGCCGTTGTTGATTCTAAAAAGGCATTTTTGGCGGTCATAGGATCAATGAGCATCCAGTCGGGAAGATGGATGTTGAACAAATGAACCAGTAAATTATTGAAATAACTGCTCCAGGAAATAGCGACAACAATATTTCCGATCGAATATTCCAGAATCAACGCCCAACCGATTATCCATGCGATAACTTCCCCAAAAGCCACATACGAATAGGTATAGGCGCTTCCCGAAACCGGGATCCTGCTGGCAAATTCGGCATAACAAAGTGCCGTGAATCCACAGGTGATGGCCGTAATGATAAATAACGTGGAAACGCCCGGTCCGCCATTGTAAGCTGCAGAACCAATGGTTGAAAAAATACCGGCTCCGACAACAGCCGCAATTCCCATAAAGGTTAAATCTTTGACGGAAAGAATTTTTTTGAGCGGATTTGCATCTTCTTCACTTTCCCGAACGAGTTTTTCGATGGATTTTTTTCGGAATAGATTATTTTTCATGTGTATAGTTGAAATTTCAAAAGTGAATGTAGGAATTTTTTTGATTTTATAAATTTTTATTTAATTCTAAGAAATCCATAAGATCATGCAGTTTACTAATATCCATTTACCATCAATTAATTCAAAAAATTCCAATAAAAATAATTTAATAAAAACAACTATCTTTTCGGAGTTTTATGAAAACGTTATTTATATCAGTTTTTTTCATCTTTTTGGGAACAACATTTTTGTTTCCACAGGAAACAGATGCTCAAAATAATTTACTAAAAAGAGCCAATGAAAATTTTAAATTGATTAGTAAAAACCCTGATAAAGCGTTTAAGGAAGCCGAAAAAATTAAAAAAGAAGCTCAAAAGATAAAAGCAGAAGAAGCAGAATTAAGAACCATTGTAACAAAGTGCGAATATTTTGGAAAAAAAAACGATTTTGAGAACATGATGATGATGGCAAGAGTGTTGGATAAAAAATCAAAAAAATACAATTTTCCTATTTATGAGGTTATTGCTAAAAGATTTCTGTTTGAATCTTATTTGTTTACAGGTTTACCTGATGAAGCGCTTCGTGTACTAAAAGAAGGAAGATATCCTTTGGGTAAATTAGATGATACAGATACACTCAATATTCTAGAGAGAAGTAACTTTTTCATTGCTTATTCTAACTATTATTTGATAAAAGAAGACTATAAGCATCAGCTCTCCTACATAAAATTGGCAGGAAAAGAAATTGAGAAGTTACCCAAAGGTGATTATTATCAAAATCTAATTTACGTTCATTATTCCAACTTAGCAACGTCCTACAATAAAAACAATGAAAGCGACTCAGCTAAACACTATGCTAAATTATCTCAATCACTTGAAAAGAATATTATTCGTAACGATGTGACATTTAATAATTGGAAAGTATTGGGAGATGCTGGGATGCATGAAAAAAATTACAAAGTAGCTCTTGATTTCTATAAGAAAGCTGAAAAGGTTAAAGGTTTTAAAAATCATATAGATGTAGAAGAACTTTATAGCAATATTATAAGGGCATATAAAAAAACAGGAATTAATGATTCTGCAAGAGTTTACCAAGCAAAAAAAGATTCTTTACAACTGACTATTTCAGAAAACCGAAACAAATCTCTGCATTTGTTGCTAAACGAGAAAGAAGAACCCAAGTCAAAACTACTTTTATATGTACTTTTGATTCTTGCAGGCGCGACAGCTACAATTGCCTTTTTTATAATTAGAAAGAAAAAAATACTAAAGCAACAAGAAAAAATAAGCCAAGAATATTTAGAACAAACTTCAAATAATCTAAGTGGAGAAGATTATTCCAAATTGCTAAAAGCACTAAAGCAAAATGATCCTGCATTTATGATTTATTTTGAAAACACTTTTCCAAAGTTTACTTCAAATCTCCAGCAAATTAACCCCGAAATAACGTCATCTGAAATAGAGTTTTGTTCCTTGCTGAAACTAAAAACACCAACAAAAGAAATAGCTAAATATAAATTTGTTGAGCCCAAGACAGTGCGAAATCGTAAATACCTTATCCGAAAAAAATTAAACATTCCAAAAGAGATAGATATTTATCAGTGGTTTGATTCTTTATAGTGGTCTGATTATCTGCGGTTTGTAAATTAAAGCCAACCAAAGGGACATATTGAGGACACAGTAGATAAGCATTTTTTAACCTTTTCTTGTAAACTTGCTGAATAATTATAAAAGCATTCTCTTATGAAAAAGAACTATTTGTTTTATCTATTTTTGTTGGTGGTTAGCTGTGGCGTTTATTCTCAGTTCATGCAAACAATTAATTTACCTCAAACTTTAAATACAGACGCATCCACAATTTCACAAACACTAGAACCCTGCGAACAGCCGACAAACCTATTTTTCAATTATGAAATAGGGATGCCGGTTGGTGAACTAAGTTGGAATGGCGCACAGCCTCAAGAAGGATGGATTATTTTGTTAGGTCGAGAAAACACGACTGATATCGACTGGTTTCTTTCTGATCCCGAAAATTACGAAAATCCAGAGGTCAAAATGGAACGAGTATATAACAGCCCGAGTCATCAATACACCAATATGTTTGAACCTGGATTCTATGAAATTTATGTTATAGCGGACTGTGGGGGCAATGGTATGATGGCTTCTGAGAAAATCTCTTTTGAAATTGGAGATAGAGTCGAAGAGATTATTGAAAATGAGTGTGAAGCTCCTCATCACGTAGTGGGAATCCAAAATAATATGCAGTCTATAGATTTAACTTGGGAATCACAAGATGGAGGTCTTTATCAAATTGCATGGGGACCTTTTGGAGCAGAAATGCATGAAGGATATTTTAATGATCCTCAAGCTGGGAGCGTGATTGTTTATGACAATCCCTATCACTTAGAATTCTCAGGGTCTGCATCAAATATACCTCATAGCATATATATTAGAAAATATTGTGGAGGAAATAATTTTAGTGAATGGGTGAAACCTACTTGTCCCGCTCCTTCCGAAGTCAATAGTCAAACAAATGACGATCAAATTATTTTGTCCTGGACGGCACTAGAATATCAATTTGCCTGGCAAGTGATTTATGGTCCACAAGGATTTGACCCAAATAATGAAGGGACTCCAGATGTGACCCGGCTAGATGTATATCAAAATCCCACACAGGTTCTTTTGATGCTCAATTTACTACAAGGAATTAATTATGAATTTTATGTTCGAACGTTATGCTCTGGAGAAGCTTATAGTGACTGGAGGGGGCCAGGATATTTTAGCACCATTTTTCTTCCATGTGATCCTGTAAATAATATACAAACTTCTCATATAACGCACAAATCTGTTGATATTATTTGGGCGCCGCAGGGTGGAGAAAGTCAGTGGGAGGTAACATACGGATTAGCTCCATTAAACATAGATGAATCTAGTACTATGGTGGTTACTAATCCTAAAGCTATATTGATGGGACTCGAATCATCTTCAGATTATGAATTTTTTGTTACTTCTAATTGTGTTAGTGGTGAAGCAGCTCAAAGCGAAATCAATTCATTTACAACTACCGAATCGGATGATTTATATTGTATTCCTTATTTTTTAAGCGGATGTACTTTAACTTATATTGATAATTTAATATTAAATGGAGAAAATGAAACAAGACTTTATGATTTAAATACAGGATGTACGGAAAGTAATTATGAGAATAGGACAGATAGAAAGGTAGATTTAGCTCCTGGAAATCAGTATTTCACAAGGGTTTCAACTGGGAATTTCCCAATATCAGGTCTCAATCTCGCTATTTGGATAGATTTCAATGATGACGGGGTATTTGACGAATCAGAAAGAGTAGGAGACGGAGCCTTGGAGGCTTCTGGTTTTACAAATATCAATTTTAGCATTCCACAAAACGCGAACACAGGCGAACACAGAATGAGAGTTATGCTGGCATTTAACGCTTATGCATATCAATTGACGCCATGCAATGAAGGAGACAGCTATTCTACTACAGGTGAAGCGTATGATTATACCGTCAATATTCTTGATTTACAAGATTGTAATTTAGCAGCTTCTGGTACAGTAATTTCAGACTTTGCTGTATGCCCATTTGAAGACTTTCAAATTGCCACGTTAGGGGCTTCTGAACCAGCGCTTGGACTAATAAGAAAATGGCAGTCATCACCAGCAGGTCAAGGTATTTGGACTGATTTATCAGTAGGGTTATTGCCTAATACTATCATTTATGGCGGAATTCAGCAAGCAACAGATTATCGTTATATTATTACATGTACACAAAGTGGATTGAGTTCTACTTCAAATATACTAAAGGTGACCATGTCAGCTAATTGTTATTGTATTCCAGAGTCTAATTGTGCAGGTCCAGGGCTTCAAATTAACAATGTCAACTTAGTTGGTGAGACAATTACACTTGACAATGAGTCAGGTTGTAGCGGTAACGGGTATGGTGATTTTTCTATTAAATTTGCACCAGATTTAAAAAAGGGGGAAACTTATTCTGTTTCAGTTACTGCCTATAATTCACACTTGACAGATGACAAAATAAAAGTTTGGATTGACTACAACAATAATAAAGTCTTTGATCCAGAAGAGGTTATCTTAGATTATCCTAATGGTTTACCAGACCATACTGTAACATCACCTTTTTTAGTTCCTACAAATATTCCATCAGGTATATATAGAATGCGTGTGCGAATTGGGTGGTGGGGTTCAATTTCTCCAATAACTGGTTGCTCTACGCTTGGAGATGGTGAAACAGAAGATTATTTGGTTGAAATAATTCCTGGAGAAGCTCCAGAAGAATGTCTACAACCATCTGATTTGTCTGTAGAGCAAGGGAGTTCTCCAACCTCTATTACGGCCTCTTGGTTACCAGGTGCAGGTGAAACAAAATGGCAGCTAGTGTATGGTTTGACTGGAATTAATCCTAACAACGAAGAGCCTATCATTGTAAACAATGACCCAAATGCGCTCATTGAGAACTTAGAGCCTGAAACGAACTATGACGTTTATGTTCGGGCAGTATGTGACGATAATAATTTGAGTGATTGGAAGGGTCCTGTAACCATTAATACGGATGGTCTATCATTAGAAGACTTAAGTTTTGAAGGGTTTACTTACTATCCAGTTCCAGCTGGTGATAGATTAAATTTGAAATCACAAAATGTTATTGAAAAAGTAACAATTACTAATATTTCAGGTCAAGATGTGTTAAAATTTTATCCTTCGTCCAAAAATCCAGAACTAGACGTTTCTCAACTTAATTCAGGAGTATACTTTATGAGAGTTCAATTCAAGGACAAATCAAAAGTTTTTAAAATCATTAAAAAATAATTTTACCTCATAGTTGAAATAATTTAATGACTTGAATTAACAATAGCCATCAACAGTTATGTTGGTGGCTATTTATTTAAGGTTAACTCAAAACCTTTTCAAACGTTTTCCTTACCCCGTCCCTTACGTGGATTTCGCCACAATACGTATAACCTAATTTCTCCAAAATTTTCAGCATGGGAAGATTGTCGAAATTCGTATCGATTTTGATGCTGTACACCCGGTTTTCTTTTGCAAAATCTTCAAAGATTTGGAAAAATTTTGTGGCAAAACCTTTCCCGACAACTTCATCGGACAAACCAACCCTGTGAACCACTAAAAAATCTCCCTCGGTCAGCCATTGCCCGTCAATCACGTCATAAGTCGGTTCATTATTGAAAATCAATGCCGCGGTTCCGATTATTTCTTCGTTTTGAATTAATACATAATTATAACCTCCAGCCACATCGTTCTCCACTGTTAAAAGGTTCGGATAACCATCCTGCCACTGGCTGCTTCCATCATTTTTTCTTCTTTCAATCGCTTGTTTCAGGATGTCCCAGATTTCGGGAATGTCTTTTTCGGTTGCTTTTCTGAATTGTAAATTCTGTCCTGACATCTTTTGAAATAAATTAGTGCTTTAAAATTAATATAATATTCTGTAATGAAGCATAGTGGAGGAAAGAATCTATTGCATAGATTCTTCCTACCTCGGAATGACAATTCTCTTATTTATAAAATCAATTCAAAATAAACATTTTCAATCAATTATATAATTAATTCAATAAAAATCCATACCTTTGCAGCCGCTTTGGCGGATTTAGAAACAAGGCATTTAAAACAAATTCAGTTTAACCACTCTCAGAAACACATTTCCGCTTTTATTTTTGATGTAATTTCATGAGATACAAATTATTAGAATATGTCAAAAGAGACAAATCACGAAGAGTTAGAAGAGCAGGTATTGGACTTAAATACAACTTCTAACGAAAACAACTCAAACGTTTCACCTGAGGATTTCGACTGGGAATCATTTGAAAGCGGACTTAACGAAGAAGACCGTAAAGAAAAAGCGCAGTTGGAAAAAATGTATGACGAAACTTTGGACAGCCTTGATGAAAATGCTGTTTTCAAAGGAAGAGTTGTACGTTTGACAGACAAAGAAGCTATTGTTGACATCAACTTCAAATCAGAAGGGGTGATCTCATTGAACGAATTCCGTTACAATCCGGGACTTTCTGTTGGTGATGAGGTTGAAGTAATGGTTGACCAACGCGAAGACAAAAACGGTCAGTTGGTATTGTCACACAGAAAAGCCCGTTCATTGAACGCGTGGGATGCTGTGAACAAAGCACATGACACACAAGAAATCGTAAACGGATACATCAAAGCACGCACAAAAGGTGGTATGATCGTAGATGTTTTTGGAATCGAAGCGTTCTTACCGGGATCACAAATCGATGTGAAACCAATCCGCGATTACGAACAATATGTTGGTAAAACAATGGAATTCAAAGTGGTTAAAATCAATCCTGAATTCAAAAACGTTGTCGTATCACACAAAGCTTTGATCGAAGCAGATATCGAAGAACAGAAAAAAGAAATCGTTGCCCAGCTGGAAAAGGGACAGGTATTGGAAGGAGAAGTGAAAAACATTACTTCTTACGGTGTATTTGTTGACTTAGGTGGTGTTGATGGTTTGATTCACATTACAGACCTTTCCTGGTCAAGAATCAACCACCCATCGGAAATCCTGGAAGATGGTCAGAAAATCAATGTTGTTATCCTTGATTTTGATGAAGACAAAACAAGAATCCAATTGGGTATCAAACAATTGGAGAAACACCCTTGGGAAGCTTTAGATCAAAACTTACAAGTAGGAGACAAAGTAAAAG
>CAZKOC010000023.1:0-17131 GCA_964554275.1 uncultured Weeksellaceae bacterium | reverse complement strand
CATAATAAAAAACTTTGTACATTTGAAACGGTTTACACAAATGTAATAAAATTCAGAGTAATGAACGTAAATACAGAGAAAGTAAGGTTTTCTAAAAATCAGGAAGAGGCATTTGAATTTTTGTCAGATATGGGCAATTATCGTCAATTAATGCCCGATGACACTAAATCTTTTGAAATTCATGAATCCGGAAATGGTTTTGCCGTTCAGATTGGAAGCCTGCCAAAAGTCGGAATGAAATTGAAAGAATCTATCCAACCTTCTCAACTGGTATTTGAATCTCCAAGCCCGAATTTTGAATATTATCTGACTATCAATATATTAGCGGTTGATGATAATTCTTCTGACGTTGAATTGAATTTTGAAGGGAAATTCAATATGATGATTGAAATGATGGCAAAAGGGCCGTTGACCAATTTTATCAATACAATTTCAACAAAATTAGGGAAGGTTTAAGCTTAATTTCTTTTCAAGTTTTAAGGAAAATTCTTGAAGAATAAAATTTAATCGAAAACGTGGTATCTTCTAAATCATTCTAAATCTGAATAATATTTCCTTTTCTGAATGAAGTATTGGTAAGGAATAGATTTTTTATGAAAATAATTTCTTTTTCCCGGTTTTCTGATTTCTATATAATGAAATAATTTTTTGTAGAAGCCAAAATGAGAATCCAGAATAGCCCAAAAATGAGCAAAACCTTCATAACGAAGAAATATCAAACCGGTTAATCCGTCAAAAGATAATCTGGCAAAAACAAATGGAAACACTTTCCACGAAGGGAGATTTTTGACCAGCATCCACAAACTGTTTCGGAAATTTAGATAAGTTTTCTTTGGATTGTTACTCTTTAAAGTTCCACCACCCAAATGATAAACGGTTGATTGTCCGCAATAGTAGATTTTTTTACCTGAATTGTTCAATCGCCAGCACAAATCAATTTCTTCCATGTGGGCAAAAAATTCTTCGTCAAATCCACCAATTTTTTCAAAATCTGTACGACGAATAAACATGCAAGCCCCGCTTGCCCAAAAAGCCTGAATTGTATCGTTGTACTGGCCTTTGTCTTCTTCCAGGGTCCAGAAAACTCTTCCCCGACAAAACGGATATCCCCAGTTATCAATAAAGCCGCCTCCGGCTCCGGCATATTCAAAATGTGCAGGATTTTTGTAATCTAATACTTTAGGTTGAATTGCTGCAATATTTTCGTCTTTATGGAACAAATCCAATACAGGCTGCAACCAGTTTTCAGAAACTTTTATATCGGAATTCAGCAGGCAGAATAAATCAATATTGGAAGATGGAAGATGGGAGGTGGGAGCGCTTTCAATGATTTTTTTTATACCTTCATTATAACCTTTTGCATATCCGAAATTATCTTCATTTTGAACGATTTTAACTTGTGGGAAATTTGACCGGATAAATTCTAAAGAATCATCGTCAGAAGCATTGTCAATGATATATATTTCGGCTCCGGCGGAATATTCTACGACAGAAGGCAGAAATTCTTCGAGCAATTTTCTTCCGTTCCAGTTCAGTATGGCAATTGCGGTTTTCAATAGTCGATTCCTTTTTTGTACTTCCAGCGTTTATGGCTCCACAGCCAATTATCAGGATTTTCTCTGATAGTTTCTTCCAGGTTTTCAAAGAATTTATGGACAATTTCCATGGGTGCATAATTTTCTCCTTCCGGTAAAATTCTTTCAAAAGTCGTATGGTAATACCCTTGCTTAACTTTTACCATTTTACAGAAAATCAAGGCCATTTCCTTTTTAATGGCAATTTTATCAAAACCTACAAACACAGGCGTGTCCTGATTTAAGAAGTTTAAAGAATAATGTATGGCAGACTTTTTTGGACTTTGGTCGGCCACGAAAAGATAGGCATGTTCACCATTATTGGGGGTGCTCATCATATAACGAGCCGTTTTTTTCATGTCCAATGGAATTGTCCCAAATTTCCCGCGAATCTGGTTGATCCGGTTATTCCAAAATTCGTTTTTGACTTTATGATATACCGCTATGGTTTTTTCTGTATATAAATTTGGTGCCAGCCCTACAAACCATTCCCAGTTGAAAACATGACCTGCCATCAAGATGACATCTTTTCGTTCATCTTCACATTCTTTAAAAATATGTAAATTGCTGTAAGTATGTCTTTTATTTAATTCTTCCTGTGAAATTGAAAAGCTCTTGAGTGTTTCTACCGCATAATCTGCAAAATTTTTGTAGAATTTTTTACGGATGGATTTTATTTCTTCTTCAGATTTTTCAGGGAATGAATTTTTCAGGTTTTTCGTAATTGTCCTTTTTCGATAACCTATTATATAATTCAAAATAATATAAATGAACCGGGAGAATATATACAATACAGAAAAAGGAAGTAGCGATATTGCGTACAAAAAGGCGTAAAAAATCCGGTTCATCAATCAGAATTAAGTTTCAAATTTAAGGCATTCTTTCCAAATCGAATCATTTGGCGGCGGCGCGATGATTTTAATTTCTTCTTTTGTGACGGGATGAATGAAAATGACTTTTCGTGCATGAAGAGAAATGCTACCGTCGGGATTGGAACGTTTGGCTCCATATTTCAAATCACCCTTGACAGGATGCCCGATGAAACTTAGCTGCGCCCTGATTTGGTGAGATCTTCCGGTAAATAAATCTACTTCGAGAAGAGAATAATTGTCCAGGACTCCTGCTAATTTATATTCCAAAATGGCGATTTTTGCATCTTTTGTCGGGTTTGTATAAACAGTTGTTTTATTATTTTTAGGATTTTTTTTCAGATAATGTTCCAATCGCTCAAAATTTTTGTCGAGTTTCTTTTCTACGATTGCCCAGTATGTTTTCTGTACATTCCTTGTTTTAAACATTTCATTCATCCGGGTCAATGCTTTGCTTGTTTTGGCAAACATCAAAATTCCACTTGTAGGCCTGTCTAAACGATGGATCAGCCCCAAATAAACATTTCCAGGCTTATTATCACGTTTTTTGATGAAATCTTTTAATGAATCGATGAGTGAAACATCTCCTGTTTCATCACCTTGTGCCAGTTCTCCCGCTTTTTTATTGATAATGAGCAGATGATTGTCTTCGTATAATATATTGGCTCGTGAACTCAATTAAAATAAATTTAACTAGGATTTAATACTGCTCATTCTCATTGGGAAAGTCAACACTTTTCACATCGGCAACATATCGTCCTACTGCTTTGGTAATGTCATCGTAAAGATTCAGATATTGACGTAAAAATTTTGGTTTGAATTCATGCGTCATTCCCAGCATATCATGCACTACCAATACTTGGCCATCACAGTGAGGACCCGCGCCGATCCCTATGGTGGGGATTGAAATACTTTCCGTGACTTTTTTGGCCAATTGGGCGGGAATTTTTTCCATTACTACTGAAAATGCACCTAACTCTTCTAATAATCTCGCATCATTAAGTAATTTTTCGGCTTCTGCTTCTTCTTTTGCACGCACTTTATAGGTTCCAAACTGATAGATGGATTGTGGCGTTAAACCTAAATGTCCCATCACCGGAATTCCTGCATTTATGATTCTTTTTATAGATTTTTCAACTTCAATTCCTCCTTCTAATTTCACTGCATGCGCACCAGATTCTTTCATGATCCTTACAGCGGAATCTAAAGCACGTTGGGGGTCAGACTGATAACTTCCAAACGGTAAATCAACAACCACCAAAGCCTTTTTAGCAGCACGCACCACCGATTGCGCATGGTAAATCATTTGGTCAAGCGTGATGGGAAGTGTTGTTTCGTGGCCAGCCATGACATTGGAAGCGGAATCTCCGACCAAAATCACATCAACCCCACCGGCGTCCACCATTTGTGCAATGGTAAAATCATAAGAAGTCAACATAGAAATCTTTTCTTTGGATTTCATACCTCGTATCGTTTCGGTAGTAATCCTTTTTATTTCTTTATTAATGGACATTTCTCTAAATTTCAGCTAAGATAAAGTTATTTCAGCTTAAAGTGTTATTTTTGCTAAGCCAAAATTTTATCTATGAAATGCCAATCAGAAAAAATATAAATTATCCCAAAATAATTTAAGGCATTCCATCTGGCTTATAAGGTTTAATAATAAACAGATGAAAATAACAGTAGTATACGGGTTATATAGACTTGGTTTCCGGGACATGTTTTGCGGGTGTAGAGATGTTATCAATAAGATTAAAAAATTAGAAAATGGGATCATTCCGATTCAGGAACCGCTACGGTTCTAAGCATTATGGAATTGGACCAGTAACGAATTGATTTATAATGGATTTTAACAAAACAATCATCATAACAGGAGGAGCCGGGTTCATTGGTTCGCATGTGGTGCGTGAATTTGTAAAGAACTATCCTGATTATTTAATCATCAACTTGGACGCCTTGACATATGCCGGGAATTTGGAAAACCTGAAAGATATTGAGAACGAACCGAATTATATTTTTGTAAAAGCTGATATTACAGATGAAAATAAAATGGATGAACTTTTCCGGAAATATCAGCCGGACGGAGTTATACATTTGGCTGCGGAATCACATGTTGATCGTTCGATCAGCTCTCCTTTGGAATTTGTAAAAACCAATGTTTTAGGAACGGTGAATTTGCTGAACGCTGTCAAAAAAATATGGAGCGGGAATTTTGAAGGAAAACGTTTTCATCACGTTTCGACTGACGAAGTGTATGGCGCTTTGGATGAGACTGGTTTTTTTACAGAAAAAACCAGTTATGATCCGCATTCACCGTATTCTGCTTCCAAAGCAAGCTCCGATCATTTTGTAAGAGCTTATGCCGATACCTATGGGTTGCCGATTGTTTTGACTAATTGTTCCAACAATTATGGTCCGAATCATTTTCCGGAAAAATTAATTCCGCTTTGTATCCATAACATCATCCATAAAAAACCGCTTCCTATTTACGGAGATGGAAAACATACCCGTGACTGGTTGTACGTGATTGATCACGCGAAAGCAATTGACCTGGTTTTCCATGAAGGAAAAAATGGTGAAAACTATAATATAGGTGGATTTAACGAATGGCAGAACATTGATTTGGTAAAAGAATTGTGCCGTCAGATGGATGAAAAACTGAGAAGAGAAAAAGGAGAAAGTGAAAAACTGATAACATTTGTAAAAGACAGACCCGGGCACGATTTACGGTATGCCATTGATGCATCTAAAATCAATCAGGAACTAGGATGGAAACCGAGTGTGACATTTGAACAGGGACTTTCTAAAACAATTGACTGGTTTTTAGAAAACCAAGAATGGCTTGACAATGTAACTTCAGGAGATTATAAAAAATACTATGAAAAACAGTACAGTTGAATTCGTTATTTTTTAATTACTAAATTTGTCAAAACCTTACCAACCAAATAAACAAATTTATCTATGAAAGGAATCATACTTGCCGGAGGCTCCGGAACCAGGCTTTATCCTTTGACAATCTCAGTTAGTAAGCAATTGATGCCGGTTTATGACAAACCGATGATTTACTATCCGCTTTCAACTTTGATGTTGGCTGGAATCAGGGAAATTCTCATCATTACTACCCCCCGGGATTCGGAATCCTTCCGACGCCTGCTAGGAGACGGAAGTCAGATTGGCTGCAAAATCGAATACAACACACAACCCACTCCGGACGGATTGGCACAGTCCTTTGTAATAGGTGAAGATTTCATTGGAGAAGATTCAGTAGCATTAGCGTTAGGGGACAACATTTTTTATGGAACAGGATTAAGAAATCTGCTGGTAAGTAAAACGAATATAAAAGGTGGATGTGTCTTTGCTTATCAGGTATCAGACCCTGAAAGATACGGGGTAGTGGAGTTTGATGAAAATTTTAAAACACTTTCCATAGAAGAAAAACCACAACAGCCTAAATCCAATTATGCTATACCCGGATTGTATTTTTATGACAACCGGGTGGTAGAATTTGCCAAGAATCTTAAACCTTCTGAACGAGGTGAGTTGGAAATTACAGATATTAACAATATATATTTGGAATTGGGGGAATTAGAGGTCGGTATCATGGGGCGTGGAATGGCCTGGTTAGATACAGGGACATTTGATTCTTTGCACGAAGCATCTGAATTTGTGAAAATCATAGAAAAAAGACAAGGATTCAAAGTCAGCTGTATAGAAGAAATAGCTTACCGTTTGAATTTTATAGACAAAGAACAATTACTGAGATCTGCTGAAAAATATGGCAGAAGTGGGTATGGGGAGTATTTAAAGAAAATATGTTAAAGAAGAAAGATGTGTATTTATGAGAAAAGATAAATTAACACAGCTATCTGCTTTTGGATATTTTAAATATTTCCAAAGTATTGTTGGTCATAGGATATATATTTACATTCTACTAAATTTTCTTGTGGGTTTGATGGACGGATTGGGGCTGGCAATGTTCATTCCGCTTTTCTCAGCTATAGCAAATAGTAGTTCCACCACAAATGAATCATTAGGAGGCCTTGACTTTATACTTGATTTCTTTATATATGTAGGTTTGAAGCCTGATCTCCTTTCAGTAATACTTTTGATGGTAATGCTATTTTTACTAAAGGGAATATTTAATTATATCAAGATTCTATATTTCATCAAGACAAGATTACTAACTGGAAAGAAAAAAAGATTTGAATTGATAGAAGGATTGTACAATCTCTCATATTTAGGGTTTACAAAATTAGATTCAGGGAAAATCCAGAACAATATGGTTTCCGAAACATCTAAAATGGTAAATGCGATGGTTCAGTATTTTAATACCATTCAAAACATCATAATGCTTATGACCTATGTGATCCTTGCTTTCTTGTCTAATTGGAAATTTGCTTTGATGGTTGCTGCTGGTGCGCTCCTGACAAATTTTTTCTACCGATATATTTATCGTGTAACCAAAAAAAAATCTACTGAGCTTACTTTTGAAGGCAATGATTTCAATGGGAATTTAATCCAGTCAATATTTAACTTTAAATACCTAAAAGCGACAGACTATTTCTCCATTTATATTTTAAAATTAAGACAAAATATAGAAAATAGTGAGAAAATTTCATTTAAAATCTGGAAATTAGGAGCAATAGCCGAAAGCTTAAGAGAGCCATTGATTATAATTGTTATATCAGGAGTAATTCTTATTCAGGTATATACATTAGATAATAATTTTAGCACCATATTAGTCAGCCTTTTATTGTTTTACAGATCATTAAGCTATCTGGTTATTATGCAGAATTCTTGGAATGGATTTATATCGGCATCTGTTGGAATTGATTCAATAGAAAATTTATTATCAGAATTCAGAGATATGAAAGAAGAAAAAAAGGATCAATACATTTCTGATATCTCTGACATTGAATTAAATTCCATTTGTGTTTCATTTGAAAGTAAACAGATTCTGGACAATATTAATCTCCATATAAAAAGCAATACATCAATAGCACTCGTTGGAGAAAGCGGAGCAGGTAAGACTACGCTGGCAAATGTCATAAGCGGCTTAGTCCGGCCTATTGAAGGGAAAGTAATAATTGGAGAAAAATCTCTATACGAAACTAATTTATGTGATTATAGAAAAAAAGTAGGGTATATTACACAGGAACCGGTTGTTTTCAACGATACAATTTACAATAATGTTACTTTTTGGAGTGAAAAAACAGAACAAAATCTATTAAAGTTTTGGGATACAATGAAGATGGTGCAAATGGATAATTTCATAAATAAATTAGATGAAAAAGAAGATGCGCCATTGGGAAACAACGGAATTTTAATTTCCGGCGGTCAAAAACAAAGGATTTCGATCGCTAGAGAATTATTCAAAGAAGTGGATCTGCTCATTATGGATGAAGCAACTTCCGCGCTTGATTCGGAGACTGAAAAATTTATTAAACAAAATATAGATGACCTGCACGGTAAATTTACAATTCTCATTATAGCACACAGGCTTTCAACAATCAAAAACGTTGACAAAGTCTATTTGATGGACGAAGGTAGAATTACAGAATCGGGAAGCTTTGAAGAACTGTATAGAAAGTCAGAGAAGTTTAAAAGAATGGTTGAACTACAAGAAGTCTAAATGAATCAGCTCAGAAAAAATATTAATTATACCTGGAGAGTAAAGTTCCGGCAATTCATACAAAAAAGAAGATTGGGATTACTGGGATCGAATGTTTTTATTGACAAAAATGTAGAGTTGCTCAGATTTCCCAAAAACATTTTTATAGGAGAAAATGTTGTATTAAAGGAAGGTGTGAGGATATGTAGCTGTAATGAATCTGCAATTGTTTCAATTGGCAGAAATACAACCATAGGTTATCATAATTTCATTTTTGCTTCGGAAAAAATTGAAATAGGCGAGGATTGTCTCATAGCTCCTTTTGTATATATAGTTGACAGCAATCACTTAATTGAAAAAAACAAGAAGATCAATGTTCAGCCCAATATCACAGCACCTGTAAAGATAGGCAATGATGTTTGGGTGGCAAGCAACGTAACGATTTTGAAAGGCATAACTATTGGAAACGGAGCAGTCATTGCTGCAAATTCTGTAGTCAATAAAAATGTTCCTGCTTATGAAATATGGGGAGGGAGCCCGGCAAAAAAAATTGGAGAAAGAGAATGAAAAATATTGGTTTTATAATATTATGTAGATACAGTTCTTCCCGGTTGCCAGGAAAAATCCTGATGAGCATAGAGGGAAAACCTGTCATTCAATATATAATTGAAAGACTTAACGAAGCTGTTCCTATGGAAAATATTATAATTGCTACATCTGAGGAATCATCGGACGATCCGATTGAACAATTTGCCAAAGAAAATAAAGTAAACGTACACAGAGGTAATTTAAAAAATGTAGCGCGACGATTTTTTGAAAGTTCACAAAATAAAAACTGGAAATACATAGCAAGGATAAATGGTGATAATATTTTTTTAGATACACAACTTCTCCGGGAAATGATTCAAATTACAAATGAGAATGATTTTGATTTTGTGAGCAATGTAAAAAACAGGACTTTTCCCAAAGGAATGAGCATTGAAATTGTCAAGAAGAAATATTACGAAAAATGCTTGAAGGAAATAGAAAAGCAAGAAGAATATTACGAACACGTAACTTCTTATTTATACGAAAATGACAAAAATGAAAAATTCCATTACGTTTACAATAGAATGCTGCCTGAAGCTGCAGGGATTCAACTGGCATTGGACACTCCACAAGATTTTGAAAGAACCAAAAATATAATCAAAAATTTTGAAAACTTTCATACCCAATATAACCTAAACGAAATATTTAACATGTATAAAAAACTAAAATATCATGAAGGAAGCTTTTAAAGGAAAACACGGTCCGTTGCTGATTGCAGAAATAGGTGGAAATCATGAAGGTAATTTCGAGTACGCAAAAAAATTAACGCAGTTGGCAATCGAAAGCGACGTGGACTACGTGAAATTCCAGATTTATACCGGTGATAAATTAGTCTCAAAATTAGAAAGCCCTGATAGAAATAAACATTTTAAAAAATTTGAACTCACAAAAGAGCAACATATTTACTTGGCAGATATGGTATTGGAAGCAGGTATTTATTATACATCGTCTGTTTGGGATGTGGATTCGATGAACTGGATAGACGAAAAAATTTCATTGTATAAAATAGGAAGCGGAGACCTTACGGCATATCCTGTACTAAAAAAAACTGCACATAAGAACAAACCCATCATTCTATCAACAGGTTTGTCTACAGAGCAGGAAGTATTGAATTCCGTTAATTATATCCAATCGGTAAATGAGCTATATAAGGACAAAAATCAGTTTGCCATATTGCAATGTACCAGTATGTACCCTATATCGTTTACAGATGCTAATTTAGATGTAATCTCAAGATTAAAAGATTTAACAGGTCTTACGGTAGGTTATTCCGATCATACAGAAGGAAGTAAAGCTTTACAATATGCTTATGCTATGGGGGCGGAAGTTTTGGAATTTCATTTTACTGATGACAGAATCGGGAAGGTTTTCAGAGATCATAAAGTTTCGCTTACAAAACAAGAAATTTCTGAACTTATAAGTGAAATTAAAATTATAAAAGAATTAAAAGGAGATCCCATTAAACAACCTGTTCGCATTGAGATTGAAAACGGACACGTGGCATCGTTCAGAAGAGCCGTTTACCCTGCAAGAAATATAAAAAAAGGTGAAATTTTTTCTGAGGATAACCTGATCGTCCTACGACCGAATCATGGAATTGATGCTCGGGATTTTGATAAATTAATAGGAAAAACGGTTGATCGGAATTATCAAATGCACGAAGCGATTATTTTAGCAGAATTTGAATAGATTATGTACAAATTGACTCATTATATTATCATTAAGTTACGTCCGAAGTTACATTCTTTTATTGTTCGTACTATTTACTATTGTAATCGAATTTCATTTGGAAAATATTTTAAATCAGATTCTATCCCCAGAATTATCGTAGATACAAACTGCTCCCTTAAGATAGGTGACAATGTTGAATTCAAGCGTAACGTAGAAATAAGAGCTCACGGAAATTCTAGGATAATAATAGAAGATAATGTGAAAATTGACAGGGGTGTAAGGATTTTAGCTGCAAACAACTCCACAATACGTATAGGAGAAAATACCAGAATTGGACTCTATACTGTTTTGAACGGAGGCGACTCTATCACAATTGGTAAAAAATCTCTTATTTCAGGATTTGTTTATATTCAAACAAGTAATCATGGTTTTTCAAATAAAGAAATATCTGTACAGGAACAAGGCTATACCCATGCGCCTATAATAATAGAAAAAGATTCATGGCTTGCAGCGCATGTTGTAATTATGCCTGGCATCACTTTGAGTGAAGGCACTATTGTAGGAAGTAATGCTGTCGTGACAAAAGATACCAAACCCTATCAAATTGTAGCAGGGATCCCCGCAAAACCTATAAAAGAAAGAGAATAATGAACTTTTTTCAACCTAAAATAACAATTTATATAACCAATTATAATTATCAGGATTATATAACGCAATCTATAGAAAGTGTACTAAACCAAACATTTCAGGATTTTGAATTGTTGATAATTGACGATGGCTCTACTGATGAAAGTAAAACCATTATTGAGGCCTATAGGAACTATCCTAAAATTCAAATCATTTATCAAAAAAATAAAGGATTGAACATTACCAATAATATCGCAATGCGACTGGCACGCGGCAAATACATCATGCGCCTGGATGCCGATGATTATTTAGAAGAAAACGCATTGGAGTTAATGTATAAACAGCTTGAAAATGACGAACAATTGGGACTGGTGTTTCCTAATTATTTTTATGTAGATAAAGAGGGCAACAAGATAGGAGAAGAAATAAGGCACGATTTCTCAAAAGAAGTTTCTCTGCTTGACCTTCCCGCACATGGGGCCTGTACTATGATTCGATTACAGTTTTTAAAAGATATAGGAGGGTATAATGAAGATTTTTCCTGTCAGGACGGATATGACTTGTGGATTAAATTTATAACCCACTACAAAATCAGTAATCTGCCGGAATCACTATTTTCATATAGAAGACACGGTGAGAACCTGACTACAAATGAGGAAAAAATTCTGGAAACAAGAAAAAGAATAAAAAATACATTCATAGAATCCTTCCGTTTAGATACACCAAAGACCGTAGCTATCCTGCCGATTAGAAATATGTTTTACGGTAAAGAAAATCTACCATTTTATAAAGTAGATGGAGAGACTTTTTTATCATTGAAAATCAAAGAGTTATTGAAGTCAGAGAAAATAGGATGGATCGTGGTAACAACATCTGAAAATGAAATTATAGAACTCCTCCAAGACATAGATTTTAAAGACAATCGACTCATTGTCATCAAAAGACCTGAAGAACTTTCCCGGCAAAATGTTTCTTTGAATCAAACCTATAAGCATGTATTGGGTAAATTAGCCGAGATCAATATTTATCCGGAAGCTATCATGTCCGTAGCGCTGGAGTTTCCTTTTATCAAAAGCGATGTATTTGATGACGCAATCAATACGCTTTCTATCTTTAAATCAGACTCATTGATTACTCTTCGACCGGAAAACCGAATGTTTTACCAGCATAAAGGAGAAGGGATGATTCCTATTTTGGATCAAGATAAATTTACTAAACTGGAACGAGAAGCTTTGTACCGGGGAGCCGGAGGTATTTCTTTGTCTCTCACGGAAAGTTTTATAAACTGCGATAAAATTACCGGAGGAAAAGTAAGTCATATAGTTTTAGACGAAAAATCTGCTTTTGGGATTTTGTCTCCATACGATTTTGAAATATTTAAAAAAATTCGGTGATGATAAATCTTGAATTACCTGAAATAGAATCATACAAACTGAGCCTCGATAACGATAAATATGGCTGGCCTGACCAATATGGTTCTTCATATATAGCCGCAGACTATTGTAATACAAAACATAATAAAATAAAATTAAACCACCATTGGCTACATGGTTGTAATGGTCCATGGGAAAATGCTCATCCATTCATGTATGTCAAGTCTTTTCCCGAAAATCATTTTATCCTGGTAGCAAGAAAAGACCAGGAAAACTATCTGAAAAACCACGGTGCAAAGAATGTAAGGGCAATCGGGCTTCCGATTGCATATCTTCCGGAAACGAAATGTGAAAGAATTCAGAATAGCATTTTGTTTATGCCAACTCATTTACGGCCAGAGGAAAAATATGCAACAATAGAAATGATACAAGAATACATTTCTTATATTTTGAAAGTAAAGAAATCATTTGATTTTGCTGCAATTTGCCTCCATTCACATTTTTTTGAATTTGAGGAATTTATGAGTGAATTCCGAAAATCAGGAATTCAATTGATCAAAGGGGCAAATAATCAGGATCGCAATGCGCTGCTTCGTCAAAAGATGATAATGGAGCAGTTTTCAGTAATGAGTACTAACGGCTGGGGTTCGCATGTTGCGTATGCCTTGGCTTTTGGTTGTAAGGTTTCCATAGAAGGCCCTAAAATTGAAAAGAATAAAGAAGAAACTTATAAGGCTCCTACAAAAAAAGGACGTAAACATTTAATTGAAATTATGTTCAGTGATGAGTTTATTAAGCAAAGGGAAACGTTTTTAGATAAGTTTTATGTCAGCCCGGAAAATGCCGTAAGTGATATTGAACTAGGACAATGGCTAATCGGTTCGGATAACAAGATTTCTCCCTCTGAAATGAAAGAATTATTTAAAGCTCAACATAAAGACCGATTTCAAAACGTTCTTAGATATTTAAAAACAAAAATTGTAGGAAAATAAAACACGTAACTAATTTTTATGCAAATTATAGGATTTTCCATATACAGAACAAAAAAAATAAAACCGATAGTTTTTAAAGAAAACGACAGGCCTATTTTGTTGGAATTTGTAGGTATTTCCGGCGTAGGCAAATCAACCTTGTTTCACGAGCTGAAAAAACACAAAAAACTATGGATAGAAGTTAGAGAATTCATGCAAATGAACCGTGCAGCAAATACAAACACAATATTGGATGATAATGTCATATATCAGGAAATTGCGGATTCTAAATTACATTCTGTACTACAGCAGCAAATGGCACCGGCTGACAGATTCAGGGTTATACATTGGGGATACACAACCCTTATAGAAGATGCCGTAATTAGTTCGCTCAACATCAATTCAACAATTGTTTCGGAAGAAGGCTTGTTGCATAATTTTGGTGATTGTATAGAGCAATTACACCATATAAACAAGTTTAAATTTAATGAAATAATTCAAAAAAGAGCAGTTATCTATTGTTTCACCTCCCCCGAAATTATTGCTAAACAAATAGAGAACAGAAAGCTAGAAACAGGCAGAATTATAGCCCATCATAAAAATAAATCATTTGATGAACTTTTAGTGATTCATAAACGAGAATTAGAAGAAAAAGAAAGGTTTATCAATTTACTGGAGAAAAATAACGTGCCGATCATAATGATTAATACTTCTGATGAGTTACAGGGAAATGTTTTGAAAATCAATACCTTCATTGAAAAATTACAAAGCGGAAAATACGATGGCCTATGATTCCTAAAAAAATCCATTACTGTTGGTTTGGTAAAAATCATAAACCTCAAATCGCGGAATTCTGTATTTCTACCTGGAAAAAATATCTTTCGGATTATGAGATTATAGAATGGAATGAAGATAATTTCGACGTACATCAGAACGAATTCGTAAAAACAGCATATCAAAATAAAAAATGGGCTTTTGTTTCGGATTTTGCAAGAGCAAAAGCACTTTTCGACCATGGAGGCTTCTATATGGATACCGATATGGAGGTACGGAATTCGTTAAATGATTTTTTAGAATACAAAGCTGTTTGCGGATTTGAAATAAAAGGAATTCCTTACTCTGCATTTTGGGGAGTTGAAAAAGGACATATTTTAGCTGAGTTGATTATGCAGTATTATTTAAAAAATGATTATACTGAAACTCCAAATACTAAAATTTTTTCAAAATTACTTGTAGAACGATTTGGAGCAAATCCCAATCAAGATAAACTGCAAGAATTAAAAGAAGGGATAATGTTATTCCCATCATCTTATTTTTCATTAGACCTTCCTTTGAATTATGTAGTACATCACTTTTCCGGCTCCTGGCATGACAGTTGGACTGAAGAGGATAATACTTATAAAAAGATGGTCAATATGTACGGAATTTTACAATTATTAGCAGATCAAAATATGGGTAAACCAGCAGTTAAAAGTGTTGTCTATGATCATAAACTGGTTAAAATTGATGATGTACTCAACCAAATTCCAACAAAGTATATTGCTGATTATCTTAAACGTATGCTTTTAAAAAAGATAAAAAATAAATTCTGAGAAATATTCAGAGCATAAATTCAAATTTACTTCTTCACCTTAATTGTACATCCAATTGCAACAGTAGTTTGTTTTTCAATTGGTTTGCCTGCTAGCAAAGCATCTACGGCGTCTTCTACATAACGTTCTGAAACATCGGCAGGGTCATCGTAATTATTGTCTATTGTTCCTATGTATTTTACAATGTTTTTACCGTTTTCTTTATTCAGTAAAAAAACGTGAGGCGTTTTGGTTGCACCGTATTGAGGATAAATTTTCTGCCCTTCATCAAACAAATAAGGAAACGTAAAGCCCTTCTCAGCAGCACGTTTTTTCATATTTTCAAAACTATCTTCGGGTTGAAGGCTCGGATCATTTGGATTGATTGCAATTACAGGATACCCCAGTTTCGCATATTTTTTATCCAGAGCAATGATTCTGTCTTCATAAGCAATTGCATACGGGCAATGGTTACAAGTGAAAATTACCAAAAAACCTTTAGCATCTTTATAATCGGCCAAAGAAACAAATTTGTCATCTATATTTTTTAGTTTGAAATCAGTTGCAACATCACCGATGTGATAACCTTTATGAACAACGGTTTCTGAATTTTCAGCCATTGCCATTTCAACAGATGAAGTATTATTTTTAGATTGACATGAAGTCAGGATGATTACAGAGAATAATAAAATTGTCAGTTTTTTCATAGTTATAAATTTTCATTAATTATATCTTCAAGTTCATACTGAGTCATTTGCAGCTCTTTGAAATAAACTTTCTTTTTATTTTTATAAAAAATAGTTGCCGGAATTGCTCCGCTCCAGGTTTTATCAGTTGCCGGAATCCATTCGTTCATCTTTTTATTGTCATCTAAAAGATAGACATCTACGTTCAAATGGTTTGATTCTATGAATCTTTTTACTTTAGTATCTAAAGCTTTCTCATTATCTAAAGAAACTAAAATCATTTTGAAATTCGGGTCAGATTTGTAAAGTTCATTTACTTCCATAAAGTGTGGAAGTTCTTCTATGCAGGGTTTGCACCACGTAGCCCAAAAATTTACCACATATAGTTTACCGTCTTCTTTTTGTATGATTGATTTCAATTCATCATAATTTACTGCTTTTAGTACATAGGATCCGGAATTTTGTGCATTACAATTCCATAGAGTCAGAAATAACCCGGCAATCAATAAATTTTTCATCTTATAAAAATACTTGAAAACCTTATGAAAATTTGTTAAGATTATATCTTTTAAGTAAAATTTAACTTAAAGAGACGCCATTGAGTTCTATGGATTTTTCATTTCGTTTCCCTCCATCCGGAATTATACGATAATTATTATGATTCCTTTTTTATTTTGAATTCATTTCAAACAAATTCTTTCATAATTGGTAAATTCATAGTGGATGGTCTTAATTCTTATGTAATTTATGTATAAATATTTGATTTTGTGTGATTAATGTAAATTCAACTGTAAATATCTTAAAAAAATAGTTCCTATATTTATCTATAACTTTAAAAATGAATGTTATGAGAAGTATTCTTTGGTTAGTAGCGGTAATTTGTATTATCGTTTGGTTATTAGGTATGTTGGGAGTTGTTCCAGGTATGGCTACCGGTAATCTTGTTCACGTTTTATTGGTAATCGCAATCATTGTTATTCTTTACAACATCATTTCAGGGAGAAAACCTCTGGATTAATTTTTCAAAGGAAAACAAGAGAGTTGTATCGGGGTTAGGATCATAAATTGTAAACCCGATACAATTTTATTAATACTAATTTCACCCAATCCGGCTCCAAACAATTTTATCTTTATGGTATTTAAGAAAGTGATTTTTTATCGGTTGATTTTCGGGTAAGCTAAGCTGAGCATCATCATTTAAAATTTCTTCCGCAATAAACCGCGCCGCATTCAGTATCTTTTGATCTTTTGATAAGTTGGCCAGTTTAAAATTCAGTACACCACTTTGCTGGGTGCCCATCAAATCTCCGGGACCACGCAGTTGCATGTCTACTTCCGCAATTTCAAAACCATCGTTGGTTTTGCACATAGTTTGAATCCTTTTAAAAGCGACTTCATTCAAACCGTCGGCAGTCATCAGGATACAATAACTTTGTTCCGCTCCGCGTCCTACACGTCCGCGTAATTGGTGAAGTTGAGACAATCCGAAGCGTTCCGCACTTTCTATAACCATGACAGAAGCGTTTGGAACATTTACCCCGACCTCTATCACGGTTGTGGCAACTAAAATCTGTGTTTCACCTTTTACGA
>CAZKOC010000022.1:0-17321 GCA_964554275.1 uncultured Weeksellaceae bacterium | reverse complement strand
TCGCAATTTAAGGCAGACCCATGGTGTAATGGTAACACACCGGTTTTTGGTACCGTTATTCGGGGTTCGAGTCCCTGTGGGTCTACTTGGATAAATAAGCAATCAGCTGTTAATCAGTTGGTTGCTTTGTTTTTTATGTCATTTTTTCTTTTCAGGGGCAGGTAGAGGGGCAGGTTGTTGATAAGTTTTTAAATTTTAAATGAATTTCAATTTGACAAATTGCCAAACTTTTAAACTCTCAAATTTCAAAGCCATAAAGAACAATAAGGTGGTTTTGTTCTTATCAAGTGTAGTAAAAAGATATGGAAACCTATAGAGATAATTTTTGCTAATCAGCCGTTGCCTAAACCAGCCCGTCAATTGCAGTGAATCAAAATTTGGAAAAATTTTGACCAAAAGATTTCACTGCCAGACCTACCCCTGTTAAATCAGAACGATTTTCTTTTTACCGAGCAGGGGGTGTATTCATACATATAACCTGCTCTCTCAAGTTTTAGGAATTTTTCAAACTTCAGAAGATTTGGTTGTAGAGATAATTTGTTTCTCTTAAAAAAAGTTATTTTTTGAAAATTGAGTCGTATTATATGATAAAAACGAATTGAGAGCTAAGTCAAACCTTCATGTATGATAATTGTTTTTTAACACCTGTAATGTTTATACGATATTGTACCATATCAGTGCTACAATTATAGTGTTCTGCTATTTGCTCAATAGTCATACTTCTTTTTAATGAATAGATTAACGCAGGACGTGGTAATTGTAAACAAGAGCCAAGCCATTCCGCTTCATTTTCTTGTTCTACATCTAAATTTCTTAAAAAGCCACCTAAACCTATCTTTGTTTTGTCATCTGCAACTTTATGCTCGCAAAGGATATGAGCAATTTCGTGCATTAAATTGCTTTGTTGTCTGGCTGGTGAATGAGTTGGATTATGAATGATGAGATGTTTACTGTCAGGTAAGGGTATTGTAACCGCAGACCAATGAGAAGAACCATTTGTTAATAATTCGTCTAATTGTTCGTTTGATAATTCAGGAACTTGTGAAGGTGTTAATACTGGGATTTTTAAAAATTCACATAATTTTAAAGCATCAAGGGGAGAAGAAGCGTATAATCCCAACTTCTTTCTTATTTCAACAACTTTTTCATCAGTCCATTTTTTAAATCCCCGTCTATATTTTATTTTCGGTAGTTGAGGCATAAGCAAGGTTTATCATTTGAATTAAGGCTTCTGCTGTAGCAGGTGGTAGAGTTTTATCTGCTCTTAAATGTGCAATTACACCATTTTGAACATTTTCAATATTTGGATTTGATTTTGTAAAATAATCAGTTGATACTTCTAACCATTCGCATAATTTTAGATACGTGTCAATATCAGGTAAGTTTCCTTGCTCAATCCTCGATAAAGTTGATGCACTAATTCCTATTTCAGAAGCAAGAACCCTTAATCCTTTATTTCCCCTTTTAGATTTAATCATATCTGAAAATCGTTGCGTGTCTAATGAAGTGTTCATTATTGATAACTTTTTTATTAATTGTTAATAATGTTTCAGCAAAAATACAAACGTTTCTTTGATAAAACAAAATATATTCGTTTCTTTGTGGAAACATTTGTGTTATAAATGAAACAATAATTTCAGATGATACACAAATATAGGAATAATCGTCAAATCTTTCTTGTCGAGAAGTTGAAAGAGTAATGTTTAATCAATAATTATAGAATTATGGCAACAAATCCACCAAAGGACAATTCAAGAAAAGGTGCTGTGAGAGAGCGTTCGCAGACCTACAACCCAAAAACTGATTCTTGGGTAAAACGTGATGTAAACACGGGTAGGTTTATGGATATGAAAACTTCTGACAACAAACCTTTCAAGGGTGTCCGTAAAGAAAAGTAGTAACACGACTTAAAAAGTGTTTGGTTAAGTTTTTCGACCAAAAGTGAAAGCATATTGTTGAACTTAAAAATTATTGCTTATGCAGAAATTTTTACAAATTAAAGACGGTGTGAGTTTATGCTATAAAGATAGTTGCATTCACGCAAAAGGTGCAAATGCCAAACTATTATCAATTGGAGCTTTTGTAATGTTATTACTTATTGGGATATCAGCATCGTCAAGAACAAATTAAAAACGTTTAGGGGTGAAACGCCCCTTTTTAACAAGTACTATATGAAAAAGAAAAATACTTTTAACAGTTATTTTACAAAATTGAAGAAACAAGATATTGATTTTGTAAATATTCCAATAGACGAAGATTTAGAAGCGTTTATTTGTCCTTTCTTGATTGAGAACAATAAGTTAGGAAATAAATTAGCGTTAAATGTTTACGAGAGAATGCACCAGTTTTTAATCAAACTCAATAGAGATTTCATAAAGCCAAACAAATCGACCGAAGGTGTGAGATTCTTATCCCACTTGCACGAACCAAATGAATATCATTTAGGATATTCAGGAACAAACAAAGGAAAAGCAGTTTCAGATACGAGAGCGGTAGCAATCTTTGATGCATTGAGAAACAACCGATTTGCTAAACAGAATGTTTACGTTACAAATGAAGCTCATTTCGTACTACTATTAGTAAAGGGTATTGGACAAGATATAATGTCCGATATTATAGCAAATGTTTGTAGAGATATTTTTGCTGATTTCACTTCCGAAATATGTAAAAAACATAGAATATCAACAAGTTCTGTTTCGATTGAGTTTTATAATGCCATAACTAAAAAATGGGAAACTAAAAGTGCTGATTTACCTTTTTATAAAGGTAAGCACATTATTTTATTACCTAAATTTATCATAAGTGGTGGACGTGCATATTCAGACTTATATAATTGGTTTATAGCAAGAAATTATCTTTCAGTAGAAATACTAAACAATAAAAATCCACTTCCTTCTGATGCTAAATTTATATCACAGATGAAAGACGGAACTAAAAAAGCTATTGTAAAGAAAATTTACGAAGCATATAAAAAGCCGAAAGATGAACTTATAGAATTTGTTTTAAGATTTCAGGGGTCAATTGATGAGTTTGTTAGATACGCAAAAGAACATTACCCAGAACTTGATTTAAGTAATTTGGAATAAGCTCAATCCTTAATTGCAGTCCTACTACAATCCAATAGCCTGAATTGTGCCTAATCTTTGTTAAATAGGACGTAAATTTCTAAAGAAGCGAAATCCGAATATTAGTGTCATTCCAAAATACTGACAATAATTTTCTAAGGTAGCTCTTGAGTAAATCATAATAAGTTATATTTAATTATTCTCTGATAAATTCTTCCATTTCCCATGTGCCGTCCTCGTAAGATTCTTTTATTCTGAGGGTTGTATCGTTTAATAGAACAATTTCGAGATAAACAGTTTCATCTCCCCATTCCTCATCATCATAATTCATTGTTAAAGTTTCCCCTGATATTGACCAAGTACCTCCACCATCAATTTCACCATCATATCTGTCTATAAATGTTCCATCGGACAGAAATTCTAAAGTAATTGGTTCAACATCGTAAATCCAATCGCCATTGTTCCATTCACTGACTTTGTAAGCATTATACGACCAAACTCCTAAAATTGGACTATTGTTGTTAGGACTGTCATCATCACCAGAACAGCCTGTGAAAATAAGGGATGCTGCTAAAAGCATGAAGAAAAAGTTTGTGTTTCTCATAATATTGGTTTTAAAATTAAATTCTGTTTTTTAATGGTTAAAGGTATTTTGGCTGAATTGAATTTCATTACGGCTTTCCATAATTGAAAATTATTCTTCAAGTAGGTTCTTGTTCGTACAGCCTGAAAGTTTATACCAAAGGTTTACATATTTTTTTGATAAATATTTCGATAAGCGATTCATATTTGCTGTAACTCTTATTTTGTTGCTATACGATTTATCTGAAACAGCTAAGTATTCTTTCTCTTTTTCCCATTTTGTTGTTTTGATTTCAACAGATTGGTTATTGGTTGATATTTCAACATAGGGTACAAAGCTGTCTTCATACCCAGTTCCGTAGCTGTATTTAAAAGAATTAGGGTCTATTTCATCAAGGTAAAATGTTATTTCTCTTTTATTGAATTCAACATCAAAGAAATTTATCAATTCGGTTATATGAACTCGTTGAGTGCTTGCACTGTATTCTATAGATGTGGTAAATTTTGTTTCTTCCCCAGCAATAGTTTGAGACCAAGTGGAAAGTTCTTCGATTAAAGAAATTGTATTGCTCAGTTCTACTGTTTGAGATTTACAATTATTTCCCACTAACATTGTGATTAGAATAACGCTTAGTAAGTAGTGATTGTTCATAGGTAAATTCAAGTTCACCCAGCCTCAAAGTGATTTTAGTTATTACAAAAAGTAAAGCGTGAGGATGTAGCTTACCGTTCAAGAGGCACTGGTATGCCCGAAACACAAATAAACCCACCTCACGCCATGACGTGAGCGGTAGTCTATTTTCTTGTGTTCCTTAAAAATTACCAGTTTTCTTGAACAAGAAATATAGCTAACGCTAACCTTATTTTAAATCAAATGTTTACTTCAATATTTTTCTGTTTTTGTTATGACAAATATAGGGATGTTTCAGAACAAGAACAACAGTTGAAAGTGCTGCTACAGTATGGTCAATTTAGCCACTTTCTCAGTTTGCGTGATACAAAGTACCACTGGAGGTGAAAAAGTTTGTATATTACTCAAACTGCAAGGGTATTGACAGGTTATTTACCAGTGCTCTTCACCCAGTTGTACCTCGAAGCCGAAATTTTGATTCAACAGCCTTTGGAATTCGTCTTTTAGAACAACTGCTTTGTCCTCCGTAGTACTAAGGCTGTCATGCCTTGAAATCAGTAGCATATCAGGATGCTTTCTGGAAATTTCTTTACAGCAATAGTCCAGTATGAATTTTGATTCCATACGCTGTAGAAGGATTGGCAAATCACTGTACTCTTTTAGTTTCAGTACATCCAGAATTTTTGTTATCACTGGAAACATTTCCCGAAACTCTTTAACAGCCTGATTGTATTTCCTCGGATTACAATACAGAGCATTTATGGTTACTTTCTTCGCACACTTTCTCAGGGTGGAAAAGTCATGTGCTCTGAACTTGTGAGTTGTCTTGTCGTAAAGTTCAACATAGTACAAATCACCTTCTTTCCAGATTGTTCCTGTAGAAAGGAGCTTGCTCCCGACTTGCTCGTAAATCTGACCCGATTCAACAAGGTTAGTGAAATCATCAACATGTTGACAGTCAGTCAGACCCATTGAATTTAACAAGATTGTAGTAATGTTATTGACCATATTCTCTATATCTAATACCCCTATCTCATTATTTATTTTACCTACTATACTCTTATATGTTAACTTCTTTAATCTGGTATCTCCTTGTAGGTTCTTATAATATCCTTCTGTTATTATCTTTAGTAACTTAGTTAAGAACAATGGTTGTGAGTTCTTAACATCAATCTCTACTAACCTTGACTTATTGTAAGTTATAAACCTTCTTAAATCAGATGGTATTGACACGTAGCAATGATGAAGCCTGTCATCCCTTCCGTCTCTGGAGTAGTCATTCTTCCTCATATCAAATTTTCAATAAAGTGCATCCTCTTATCCTTCTTCAACCAGTGCTCGTCATCAGCGTATGCCTGATTCACATATTCAATAGCTGCTGCTTTGTCCATTTTAAAGCCATCATTGCTTAACCATTTGGTGAGATAGGGGACAGTCCAATTGGCTGATACCTTTCGTTCATCATTGTTTTTGATTAACTTTCTTCTAAACCCCTTTTCCTTTATTTCCACAATGCCATAGCCTGAACTAAACGATTTTGATTTTTCAGAAGATGCTGGTTCATCATAACCGCAAATCTGATAAATGCTGCTGGAATTTTCCATACCTGCAACATTATGGATGTGGGGCATTTTGTTAATCAAACCTATCTGCTCTAAGAATGCAAGATGTTTTTTACACTTATACTTAATTGTATCATACAGCCTTCTTAACAGCGCAGCGTTCAAAGCAACCCATGACCTTTTTACAATATCTTTATCGGCATAGCTCCTGCTGTGGATTAAAAATAACAGGTAGGCTGCTAAATCGAAACTTATGGTTTCATTTCCTATACAGGATTCCTTCAGTTTGTCGTACAAAAATTGAGGCAGCGATATAAAAAAGCTGCCTCCTTTTAGATTTACTTCCATAAACTTTAGGATTGGGTTCTGCTACTTCTTAACAATTTTTCAATCTCAGAACGGAAATAGAAAACCCTTCTGCATAATCTATAGGCTGGTAGAGTGCCGTTTTTATCCCAATCGTTTAAGCAAGGATAAGAAATATCTAATAATTCAGCCGTTTTCTCTCTTGTTAGAATGTCTTCATACACAGAATGTTCAGAAGAATGCCTTTTTAATGCTTCCTCAATTAGTTCCAATAACAATCCTTTCAACTCTTCAAAGAATTGTTCTTTCTTAATTTCAAAAAAATGGATAAATCCCATAAAAATTATATTTAAAAATTATGGGTGCAATTTTGCTTAGGGTATTTTTAGGGATAAATTTTTTTGTGAAATTTTGCCCTAAAAAATCATTTGGATTTTTTTTCTGGTAAAGTAAATTGTAATTCAATGAGTTTTAATCGTATGGATTCAACTTTATCTGTTTTGTCCATAGGATTGTTTTTTTGATTAGCTTGTGAGCTTTCCATAGGGTTGAGGTAGGACTGGATAGTTTTCTCATTTTCCCCTGTGATTAGTCCGATAATTTTTGCAAGTTGATTGATGGAAATTCCATTATTTGCTTTGCTCCTGATAAAATCAATTACTCCTAATAACTCTAAGTAAATGACTTTTTCAGTAGCTGATAAAATTGAATTTTCAGAATTTTTTGTTTCATTGCTTACGGGTCTTATTTCATAAGAGTATTTGGAATTTTCTTCAACAATATCATAATCCAATAAATCAATCTTCTCTAATATAAGTTCCTTTTGTCGTTTAAGTGAGTATTTCACTTTCTCCTGATATTCTTCTGGTATTCTTTCTGGAGAGGAATCAGTAGTAGATTTGATTGAATTGAGTTCCTTAATTAAGAAGTCTATTTCTTTAGAATCCCCATTTTTTGGTAAGAAGTTATTTAACCTTTCCTGATAAGTGTGTTCATATACTTCAATAGGGCATCCGAAAAAGTACTGATTCTTCTTTACAAAATTTTTGTACTGCTTTATATACTCTCTTTTAATTTGTTCTTTTAGCACATGCTCATCACTCGATTCGTTTTGTGCTTTTAAATGATTTTGATATTCTATATCAGAGTATTCTGTAAAAAGGCTTTGCATTTCTTCTGATGGCTCAGAATATTCTCTTTCCTCATACGCTTTGAGTTCTTCGTTTAATTTATAAGCCCACTTGAATTCTTTTGGTATCATTGAATCTTATTAAAAGTTCTTGTTTAGACGCAATTATTACTCAATCCTGACGCAATTGACGCAATTATGACGCAATTCAATCTAAGGTGTAAAATGCACCTGCTCCTTTTTGTCCGCTTGATTTTATTAGTTTTCTATCAATCAGGTTTTTAATATCTCTCGTTGCTGTTTCTCTTGATACATCATTGAGTGATTGATAATCACTATTGGTTATTTTTCCTCGTTCTTTCAAATATAAAACTGCTTTTACCTGCCTTTCATTCAACCCTAATTCCTGTAAATATTCCTTATGGAAAATGTCTTTTCTGAATTCAACCCAAAAACCAGAACTTTTATAGTAAAAAAGAGGTTCGGGAAGTCCTGATGCTAAACATTGTTCGGTCATTTTATTAATACCACGTCCCCAAGACTCTATATAACCAGTTCTGAAAAAGGCATTTGCAATATCAGGGTTAAAGGGTTTGGAAGCGTGTGGTTCTAATAGTGTTTTTATTGTCCAATTTTCGGGTAATTGTCCTTCGTTCCAAATCAGTATTTTGTCTTTGTAAACCCTAATTTGAATAGGTGTTAAGCCAGAATAATCTTTGTGTGCAATTGCATTTAATAGAGCTTCTCTAATTGCTTCTTCGGGATATTCAAAAGTTTCAGCTCTGTGGATACCTTCATAACTGATAAACGCCCTGAAATATTTAGAAAATAAAATCTCAACTGTTTTTTCAATCTGCTCAAATAAGTTTCCGTGTACCTCATCTTGAAATTTTAAATCGCTCTCAGATTCAAAATACCCAATTTTAATGTAAGCACCTGTAACAAATTTTTCAGGGTCGGGATGAAACAATAGTATTGCTGCTCGCTTCAAATGTCCCTCTTCCAGAAGATTTAGGTTTTCCAGCAAGTGCTCATTGGTGTCGGTCAGGATTTTTTCTGTAAGACGTTTGTTTTTTTGTCCACGTTCCCGAAAGAAGTTGAGAGTTTCTTCTTTTAAACCTTTGATAGTTGCTTTGAGCACAGGAATGCCATCCCACCGTTTGCCTTGCTTTTGCAAAAGGAATTTGTCAAGTGAAGCTCCTTTTAATTCCTGTTTTGTACTTCCGCTTCGATAATGGTATTGACCTTTGTAATTGACTGCATTGGGATATGGCTCAACAATAATTTCAATGTAATTTCCGTCTGAGGTCTTATGCAGATTAACATCAACCAAAATACCCAAAACATCTCTTACCTTGTTAGGAATATCTTCAAGCAATTTTTTAGAATCAGGTACACCAACAACCTTTCCCGAATCGTCTTTCCCAATAAATATAGTGCCTCCGTTAGCATTTGCAAAACCGCAAATCCATTTCAGGTACTCGTCCTTCCAAGTGCTTTTATATTCTACATTTTGTGTTTCGGGCATTTTTTATTTATCAGTAATTGGTCATCAAATATATGATTTAACAGAAGAATGTTGGTTGATGTTATGAAGCATTTTGATTTAACTGGATAATTTTAGCAGCCTTTTCAAATTCTCCTAATTCTCCTTTTTTGTGTAATTCAAGGATTTGCTTCATCTGCTCCCTCAACTGCTTCAACTCTTGTTCGTTTGAATCAAGGTTTCTGATTTTTTCATTTCGTAATTTGATATTTTCTTTCCTAAGCCTTTCATGTTCAGAATTTGGCTTAAAGTAAGTTTTGAAAGTCGATTCGTCCGTATGACCAGTATAATCCCATATCTCTAATAAATCCCAGCCTTCACAATATCGGTTCGTACAAAAGCTTCTTCTACTCGTGTGAAAGTCAATCTTATCAGTAAAAAGCACTTGTTTGAATTTAACTCCAGAATCAGTTAATATTTCTGTTTTAATGATTTTCTCTTTGAAATAAGGGATTTCATTAAACACCTCTTTTAAATACTGATTCGTTTTCTGGTTAGATAATGCGATTTGTCGAATGTCATAATCATATTTTTTCAGGATTTCTTCTGTGTAACCAAAGAATGAAAAACTAAGAATTTTAAGAGTATCGTTTTTTGAAGATTTTTGAGATACAAGCCTGATGCTCTTTTGGTCTAAATTGATGTGGTCTAATTGCAGCCTTGTTATATCCCCAAACCTTAAAGATGTATGACAAGCCAGAACGAACAAATCCCTGATTTTTTCCAATCGGGTATTTTGAGAAAAGTCGTGCTGAAAGAGAGTATCAATATCTTCCTCTGTCAAACTGATTGATTGAGTCGGTGGAACTTTAGGTTTGAATTCTTCCAGCATAAAGGCTCTGTTGTTGGTATATCCTTTTTCAAAAGCCCATTTCATAATTTGTACTATCCTTTTAAGTCGAGTCCTGATAGTGGAAGGTTTCAAATCTTTGTTACTGATTAACCAATTCTGAAAATCCAGAGAATCTTTTTCGCTAAATGTGTCAATATCCAGAATCAAATTACTTTCATTGGCAAATTCTTTCAAATCCTTATAGGCATTTTCAATATTGTTTATGTAACTTCTGTGAGTAGGCTTTATGGATTCTCCCTTTCTGCCTAATTGTAAAGCTATATTGTTTCGGGAGTGAAGCAAATCCATATAGTCATTGTAAATGTCATCAAAACTTTTCTTTTGCTTATTAACTTTCTTTACTCCACTTCCTTCAATAGCCTGTTTTACGATGGTCTTCAACTCTTGTTCGGTTGGAGTTCGCTGGTAAATCTCGTTAAAATTTTTATGCGCCTCAACAATGGATAATCTGAATTTACTCAACTTACTGTTATATTCCTGCCTGCTCTTGCCAGAAGAAATCATTTTTTCTTTATTGTTCCATTGTTTAGGCAGAATTTTTATTCCAGAAGAAAATTTGATTTGGAGGTTTTTGTACAAATATCTACCCAATATTAATGTCGCTTCAATAGTATTAGGTTCTTTTAAAAAGTATCGAACAGTACCTATTTCGTTGTTGAATTCTAAATCCATTGCCTTTGTATTGATTTGGAACAAAGATAAATAAATATATTTTTCAGGGGCAGGTAGAGGGGCAGGTAAATACTTTATTTAGGTGAATTTGTTAAAATCTTATTTTATAGTAATTAACTGATAATAAATAACATGCCTTAAAAGGTGTATAAAATAAAATTCATTTAAATACGCCAAAATAATCCCTGTGGGTCTACTTGGCTAAATAAGCAATCAGCTGTTAATCAGTTGGTTGCTTTTCCGTATAGTGCAAATTTATATTTACTTTATTTGGCTGATTATAATAAAACAGTTTTGGGAATTTCTCTCTCTAATTCTTTTTTTCTTCTTAATATAAAATCTTTTGGTCTCATATGATTAACTTTATAGAAAACATTGGAAAAGACTTGACGTGAACTAAATCCCGATTTTTCAGCGAGTGCTTCAATTGAGTGATTAAGATACCCCTTATCTCTGTATAACAGTTTTGTAATATAATTTATTCGAAGGGTATTGATATATTGGCTGAAATTCATGCCTTTATACTCGTTGATTATTTGAGATAAATATGTGGTATTGGTTTTAAGTAAAGAGGCCAACTTGGTTTGAGTTAATTCACTGTCTAAAAATTTCTCTTTGCTTTCAAAAAATGCGAGTTTTTGTAAAATTTCTTTTGATAAATGAGATCCTTGAAGAGAATTTTGAAAGGGTTTATTTTCAGGTTTGAATTCAGCAATAGAATTTTCTTCAATTTTCTTTATGAGATTAATGTAATTATTTTTCACAATTTGCCCTCTTTTATATTGAATATACAATAAAGTTGAAAGTATAATTATAAATAAAGCACTAATAATTAGAGCATTTACGCTTACCTTGTTTTTTGATAATAGTATTTCTTTTTCCTGATGGAGTTTACTGGTATCGTATTCTTTAGTTATTTTTTGAGATAAGTATCTAAAATCTGAAATGAAAAATTCATCAGCTTTTAGCAACTGATTTGTATAATATAATTGTTTTTCAAGATTATTATTGTCTTTATGATAGTTAATAAGGATTTCATACGCCTTTCTGAGCTCTGGTAAAATGAAATAATTTTCATTAAAGATAGAATCTATTTTATTTAAATAAATATAGCCTGATTCTTTATTTCCTTGTTCAATAAGGCTTTTGCCTATATAAAAATTGATAATAGATGCTTGCGTAAAATCATTTACCCTATTCACCTCATCTAATGATTTTTTCAAAAAGTAAATCGCATCTGTGTAATTTTTATCATTATATGATTGTATACCCCTCCATTTGTAAAAATAACTTTGTTCCAAAATGAATTCTTGACTAGAGGGTGTATGATTTAAACCGACCTGAATTAAAGAGTCCACTATGACATTATCCCCCAGATTATAATGAAAATTAATTGATTGATGGATACTGTTCAAATAACCCTTTTGATGATTGAATATTACATTGGGATGAGAACCTTTTTTTTTAAACTCATTTTCAAAATAATTGATGCAATTATCCAATAACAATATAGCTTCTTGATTATAGCCTAAATATCCTTTTGCAACAGCTAACTGATAATCTATTCTGTTTTTCAAATATTTATCATCTATTTTTTTCGCATATTTGTGAGCAAGAAGGTATTCATTCAATGCTTTTTGGTACTGCTTGTAATTGAAATAGTAAATACTTCCTTTTGCTAAATATGATCGAGCAATAAAATCCTCTTTTTTCGTAAGCATGGCAGCAGATATAGCACTGTCGGCATAAGTAATTTTATTGTTTTGTGAAAAATAAACGGCATCAATATAACCTCGGGATAATTGGTAATAATTTTTTTCCCGTTGAGCCTTATCAATAAAAGGTTGTAAGTATTTAAATGCGGCTTCATCATTTTCTCCATACTTCGTGTATTTTTTTCTTAATTCCTCAAAGTTGTGTGATATATAGGCATCATATTGTTGAGAATATAAAATTGAGGATAATAACAGCTTTAAAAATAACATTAAGCCTTTGGGTGAAAGGAAAAATTTCATAATCTACTTTCTAAAAGAGGTAACTCAAAAATAAACAATTTTATTATCTCTTTAATAACTCTTTAACACTTTAATTAACATTATTATAATCAGCTTAAATAATTGTTGTTAAGGATTTTAAGCAAAAAATAATATGGTAATAATTTATAAATTATTACGTAATTTTTTGAGATTGATTACAATAAGTATTTGATTTTAAGGTACTTATAAGTTTAAATTTGATAATCTCTAAAAATTAATCCATGAAAAAAATATTGCCATTTCTATCATTATTGCTTATAACAATTAGCTGTCACAATGATGATGATTATCCAATGTCTCAATCCGTACCTGATCTAAAATCTTACAAGGGGAATATAGAACCTCCCACCTATTTCAAGAAAGACTCTATTTTATTTGAAAATGATAAAATTCCCGAAGATACTATTCCGGATAAGGATATTATACATTGGAAATTTCCCCAAAGAAAAGGTGAAAGTGGATTCCACCTTCTTTTTCTAAAATATACTGTAGATATCATTTAATTAAACTTCTATATCATGAAAAAATCAATACTGTACATTTCATTTTTGTTTTGTAATCTTTTATACTCCCAAAATAATGATTTCCCTGAGCCGACTGGTAATGCTATTATTGGAAACCAAAATGATTTATTAATATATGGTGGAGCAATAAGAAACCCAAGTAATATTCTAGGTGTAAGTAAAGCAGTTCGAATTGAAGATAATCTCGTGATAGAGGATAATCTTCAAATTTATGAAAATTTAGAGGTTCTTGGAAATACTGACATGAGTGGCTATCTTAATGTAAAACAGGGGGAAATGATTTCTTTATATTTACCTCCTACTTATCCTCCATCCACCTGGCGACATGGATTAGATTTTTATGCTCCATCCACTGCTTCAAGGGCAGTAAATTATAATATATGGGCTGGTGCTGGTGTGTATGGAACAGGTTCTTCTAAAACGCGACTTTATATGACTCATGGATTAACTCCTTGGAATAGCACCTTAGGTATAAATATATTACCCAATGGTAATGTGGGGATAGGAACCCTCGACCCGGTCACGAAATTGGAAATTAATGTGGATGGGCAGTTATCTATGTATGGGGATAGCGGATATCCTTGGTAAAACGCAGGTGCATGAAACTTCGCCTGATGAAACCGAATGGACAAAAGCCTACCGTACTACGTATGACCTGACGTATGAAGAATACAATACGGCGGAATACAATGTGGCAGGTTATTCCTACACACAGCCTCACGCAGTAAGGCAGATCACGGACAAGCCGGAAGCAGCCGGCACGGGCAACGATGTGAAAACGAAGTTGTATGATTACGATGCGAATGGTAATTTGACCCACATTACCCAGAAAACCGGAGAATCTCAAACCATAGAAAAGTTAAGGACTAACCTGTGGGATGAAGAGAACCGCCTGCGTGCAGTGGATATCACACCCGATGCGGAAGGAGTAAGACCAATAGCGATCTATACCTATGATGCCGGGGGAGAAAGAACCCTCAAACATAGCAATACAAGCGTAAGCATCTACCTGAACGGTAAAATGGTAGCGGATACCATACAAACCGACGCTACGCTTTACCCGAGCGGTATGCTGGTTGCAAAACTCGGAAACAACGGAAGTGAAGAAGAACAAACGCTTGCTTATACCAAACACTACTACGCCGGAACACAACGTGTTTCTTCTAAAATAGGAACCACCGAAAACCTGGGAGACTTTTTGCAGGATTGGTATACAGGAGGTTTAGGAGGCCCGGTTGATGTATTAGGCTCATCTAATCAGGTAATTGTAAATGCCGAACAGGGAGTTATACAAGTATATGATGAATTGGAAATTGAAGCACCGGAATATAGCAGTAACCCTATCTTCTACCCTGTTCAGAGCTTCACACACGGTGCAAATGAAAATGAAATTTACTGGTTTCACCCGGATCATTTGGGCTCAACTTCGTATATTAGCAATGTCCTTGGTGAGGTTTCCCAACATATGGAGTATTTTGCCTTTGGAGAGACGTTCGTTGAAGAACACAAAAGCAGTAACAACTCACCTTACAAATTCAACGGTAAAGAATTGGATGAGGAGACAGGGCTTTACTACTACGGTGCAAGATACTACGACCCGAGGGTGAGTGTGTGGTTGAGTGTGGATCCGCTGGCTGAGAAAGCACCTGGATGGTCGCCATATAGTTATACATTTAATAATCCTATTTCATTCTTTGACCCCGATGGACGTTGGCCGTATCCTATAGTCATACGTTCATTCCATCCTGCTGCATCTTTTGGAGGAGGAAGAAAGGGACTTCCACCTACTTGGAATGGTAAGGGTTATTCTGGGGACAACAGAGGATTTAGCCTAAATAACAATGCTTCTTCTCGCATCCATCATAGAGTTGTGGCGGACCCTCAGGAAGGTACTGTTACTTATGCGGGAAGAGGAAAAGATGGTACTTATTCCGACCCTTCACATCACCCCACACAAGGAACCGCCACAGATATTCCTGATGGCTATATTGGAAGAGTAAGGGGTGGAGATAATTCTGTATCATTTGAAACAGGTTATTCGGGAACTAATCCATTAGCAAGTGGTCCAACCCCAGCTATTGATGTAGATGCGATAATTAAGTTATCCCAAGATGGAGATATTTTAAATATCAATGCCCAGGTGGCCGGTGATAATTTTCCAAATACAGAGGCATTTATAACAGACCCAAGTGGACAAAAATTATTTATAGGTACTGATGTGAGAGCTCCCGGAGAAGATAATAGCCCTACTATTTTATTTGGGCCTGCAACTGAACATATAATGAACGTTAATCTTAATGTAAAAACCGATCCTAAAACCGGAAACTTTATTAGTGTTCAACAAGGAAAAGAATGGATTAGTATTCAGGATTATAACAAACAGCATTTAGAGAAAGACCCAAATCCTTAGATTATGAGAAAAATATTTAAAATACTTGGTTATATTGTGATAGCTTTAGTAATACTTTGGGGAGGTGTGTATATTTTTTGGCAGCGATACAATAACTCAGAGGATGAAATTTTTGTTTTACCCAATGATTTTCAAGGCGCAGTTATTGTCTTGTTTGATGAAAAAGATGGACAGCAAGAAAAGTATGATGAAAAAAGAAACCGTATTTACACAATTCCAGAAAATGGAATATTGAAAACAAAGTTTAAATTCCAAGAGGGCCGGAGAGATATTATATATATTCACAAGGATGGAACACAGTTAAAATATTTACTTCCATCTGATATTGTTTGGAATGATACAATAAGCAAAAAAAGGAATGATAGTATATATGTTTTTAATGTTTCCTACTCAAACGATTTTTGGTTTCTTGTTGGTAAAGTAAGAGATATTGATTCTTTGGAGAAAGAAATGGATATAAAATGGAAACCTTTTTCAAACCCTGTTATTCTAAGAGAAGGAGATAGTATTGGAAATATAAGACATAACAAGATTTTTGATGAAATAAGGTAATGGATAATGGGTACTGTATCACACGTGTTGATATGAAAATTTAAAAGAGAAATAGAATTGAATTTCGGTACTGTATCAAATGTGTTGATATGAATATTTAAAAGGAGAATAATATTGGTTTTCAGTAATTTATAAAATGTGAACTTAGAGGTAATGTTTACTCTGTCACAATCAAATAAAAACTGTTAAAATTTATAGAAATCTTGGGTCAAGAGTAATGATGTTAGGCTCAAAGGGCTTTTTAGAATCCACCACCGCATAAACTGTTCTGAGGAGTTTATTTGAGACATTGTTCATGACCAGGTAAAAATGCTTTCCTTCCAGCATTTTCCTTTCTCTGTAAAGCTTGAATTCCTTGTTGTGAATACAAATTGTTTTGGCACAAATATGCAGTAGTGATTTAAGTTTTTTATTAGCCCTGAAGTGGATTCTGGACTTTTTGGCAATGTTCCCGCTTTGATTCGGATAGGGACAGACACCGGCATAAGCAGCCGCTTTGCGAGCAGAGTTGATACGTTTGAAGTTTCCTGTTGAAATAATCAACTCCAGCGCAGTAACCTTTCCAATCCCGGTAATGGAAGTGACCAGCTCAAAATTTAGAGAAAGTTCATCAGAGCCTTCAATAAGCTCAAACAACTGGTTCTCTGTTTGTTTAATCTGTTCTTTGATAAAATCATCTGTTTTTTCTCTTATCCTGTTCTCCGCAATGGATAGATACGGATTTAGTTTACTCATGGTATAAGAAGTATGAAGTGTTTTGAGTGATTTAACCAATTGGTTTCTCAGGTTAAATAGCATTTTGAGCTCCTGCATGAGCTCATCATCGGGCAAGACAAAATTCAACTTATCGCCGAACCGTGAAGCATATTCCCAAATCCTTTCCGCATCCAGCTTGTCTGATTTTCCCTTCAGATTACCCAAGCTGTGTTTGATATCAAATCCGGAAGCTAGCGCGATCTTCACGCCATGCATGGCAGACAGATGCCACAATAAATTGGTGTACACCCCGGTAAATTCGGCACAGATAAAATCATCGGATTTCATTTGTGAAAGTAGTTTACAAATACTGTTAAAATTGTTTTTAATTCTTTTCTGAAAGATTTTTGCATCTCCAGATTTGGAAAATACATCCAAATGCTCTTTTGAAACATCAATTGCGTAAATTTGCATAACAAGGAAATTTAAGAAATGAAGGCTCCCGAAGTTTTGAGTTATTGAAACCGTATGCTACTGGGTTTTCCCCGGATTACTCTCAAGAATGCTCAAAATAAACATACTGTTCCTAAAACACGACTTAAGTTCTGCTTGTATCAAACGTTAGGTTAACGCAGTATGTGGGAGTTTTCATTCTAATTAAACAATTATTAAATTTATCAATTACAAAACTAACGGTATCAAATGTGTTGATATGAATATTTAGAAGGAGAATAATATTGATTTTCAGTAATTTATA
>CAZKOC010000021.1:0-18303 GCA_964554275.1 uncultured Weeksellaceae bacterium | reverse complement strand
CCGGGACACGAAGCGTTTACAGCGATGCGTGCCAGAGGAGCGCAGGTTACGGATATGGCAATCATTGTAATTGCAGCAGATGACCAGGTAATGCCTCAAACCCGTGAAGCAATCAGTCATGCGCAGGCAGCTGAGGTGCCGCTTATATTTGCAATCAATAAAATAGATAAGCAAGGAGCCAATCCGGATAAAGTAAAAGAACAATTAGCCAATATGAATTTATTGGTAGAAGACTGGGGTGGATCGATCCAATCACAGGATATTTCGGCAAAACAAGGATTAAATATTGATGAGCTTTTAGAAAAGGTATTGTTAGAGGCTGAAGTATTGGAATTAAAAGCCAATCCGAAAAGATTAGCAGTAGGAACTGTTGTAGAAGCGGCCTTAGATAAAGGAAGAGGTTACGTTTCAACCGTATTGGTTCAGAATGGAACACTTCGAATCGGGGATTATTTGGTAGCAGGAAGCAATCACGGAAAAGTCCGCGCGATGCTTGACGAAAGAGGAAATCAGATAAAAGAAGCGGGACCCTCTACGCCTGTTACGATTTTAGGTTTAGACGGAGCACCGACTGCCGGAGATAAATTCAGAGTATTTGAAGACGAAAGAGAAGCTAAACAAATAGCCACTAAACGTGAGCAATTACAGAGAGAACAAACCATCCGTACTCAAAAACACATTACGTTGGACGAAATCGGAAGGCGTATCGCGCTTGGAGACTTCCAGGAGCTCAACATTATATTAAAAGGAGACGTGGACGGTTCTGTAGAAGCACTTACAGATTCATTGCAAAAATTATCTACAGACGAAATACACATCAATATACTACACAAAGGAGTTGGCCCAATTACTGAATCAGATGTGTTATTGGCAAGTGCTTCGGATGCAGTCGTGATCGGATTCAATGTCCGGCCTGGTACATCTGCCAAGGAAATCGCAGACCGTGAAGAAATTGAAATCAGGAATTATTCCATCATATATGATGCAATCAATGATGTGAAGGAAGCTATGGAAGGAATGTTGTCTCCGGAATTGAAAGAGCAGGTTACGGGTAACATTGAGATCCGTGAAACGTTCAAGGTTTCAAAAGTGGGGACTATTGCTGGTTGTATGGTGCTGGATGGTAAAGTAACCCGAAATTCTAACATCAGGCTGATCCGTGAAGGAGTTGTAATCCACGACGGAGAATTGGCAAGTTTGAAACGATTCAAAGATGATGTGAAAGAAGTTGTCAAAGGCTATGAATGTGGGTTAAATATCAAAAACTATAATGATATTCAGGTAGGTGACATCATAGAAGCTTACGAAACGGTTGAGGTAAAGAAAAAATTGAAGTAAATTGAAATAATTTATATATTTTTGATTTTTCAAACTCTATTTGTCAATTTAAGAAAAATACTTTTATGAAAACCAAGATAACTATTTTAAGTATATTTTTTATACAGATCGTTTTTTCACAAACAGTACAAAATCAACGTATAAATACCGGTTTTAACAAAAACGGCTCTATTGAGGCTCATGCTGCTACCAAAGGAGATAGAGAGGGTTCTATGTACCTTTATGAAGAATTTTCAGCTATAAAGGTAGGGGGGGAACTTCAGATATTTTTGGCAAGATACAATGCATTTAAGGATAGAATGGAATTTGATGATAAGGGTAAAACATACGAGTATTATCCAAATATAAATGATAAAGAAATTTATTTAATTAATTTAGATAAGACATATACTTATTTGAGTTATTATATAGACGAAAATAAATCCGAGAATGGTTATCTGGTAAAACTTCAATCAGGAGAAAAATTTACTTTATATAAGAAAGAACAAATTAAACTTCGAGAAGGAAGAGTTTCACAAACCGGTTATGACAAAACAATGCCTGATAAATTTATTCAGGAAAAAGATGCTTTTTTTGTTAAAATCAATGAAGAAAATATTGTAAAAATACCTAAGTCTAAAAAAGAATTTGCAAAACTTTTTGGCGATAATGAAACAAAAGTTCTAAACTTCTTAAAAGAAAAGGATTATTCTTTAAAAGATGAATCGCAATTAAAAGTGATATTCACATACTTAAATAAAAATATCCAATAAAACTAGATTTAATTTTTAAATAGTTATAATAGCAAAAATTTGAAAATGATTGCTATGTGATTTATTCTCAGTATCTTAAATTTAAGATGCTGAGAATTTGGTGTTCTCCTAACTAAATTTATTTAAAAATTTTATTTGCGCCTGCCTACAATTAAATGGAGTCTTATGTTTTTTGTTTGTTGTATTTTAACTTTTCCCTTTCTCCTTGTTTTAAAATTATTTTCACAGGTAAATTCCTAAACAATCTTTTATTACAGCCTTAATTAATAAAAAATAAATTAGGAAATCTTAATAAAATGTTACAAATTTGCCACGATAATGTTATAAAAAATAAAGTATGAGGACAAAATTTGCATTTTTGAGTGCACTTTTCCTGCTTTTAGTAGGACAAACGGTTTTTGCCCAGGTTACAGGTACATTACAGGATGATTTTGGTCCTGTTGCAGATGCTGAAATAGCTGTTAGAGGTACTGATGCCACGGCAATAACAAATGAGAAGGGGGCTTTTACTATAGACGCCCAAGTTGGAGACGTGCTGATTATTACTGATGCTATGGGTACATCTCAGGATTTTCAGGTTTCCAAAAAAAATATGGGAATTTTAAAATTTGGAACGCAATTGCTTCTTCCTGAAGTTACCTTGCTTGGTGGTATTAAAATTGATCCGGCTCAGAAAGTTGGAGCCTATGACGTAATTTCAAAAGAGCATTTTGAATCAACTCCCTATTCTTCAGTAGATGATGTGTTAAATGGCCGTGTGGCAGGTTTAACATTTTCTGCTGCAAGTGGTGATCCGGGATCGTCAAATATGGTTATTATCCGTGGGGTAAGTTCATTGGTAGGATCACCTAACCCTCTTTATGTGGTTGATGGTGTTGTTGTGGGTAAAGGAGCGGATAACGCGGCTATGATGGAATCATGGAATCCATTGTCTGCCTTAGACCCAAATGCAATTGAGTCTGTGTCCGTTTTGAAAGATGCTTCTGCAACGGCACTTTACGGTTCAAGAGGTGCAAATGGAGTGATTATAGTAAAAACCAAACAAGGTAAATTCAACCAAAAGACTAGATTTAACTTTTCAACAGAAATGGCGATTCAAGACAGAGCTTATGAAAAATTAGATTTGATGAATGGTGATGAATATATCAAATACGGAGGTATGTTGATGTGGAATTCTCAAGGCGGAAACGGCTTGCCTGCAAGTACTACTTTTTCAACTTTAGAAGAAGCTACTCAATATTACTTAAATACATATGAGCCTCAATATACAGCTGGAGATCCTTATACGGATTGGACAGATGCTATAACTCGTAATGTAGCAGTGGTGAAAACATATAGTTTCTCAGCCGCTGGGGGAGGAGATAACACTTCGTATAGATTAGGGGGGTCTTATTATGAAAATAAACCTTGGGTAAGAGATGCACAATTTAACAGAATTAGTTTGAATTCAGCTGTAGAGCATAAAGCGTCAGACCGTTTAAGGTTTAGCGCAAATGTAAACTACAGTAATATTGATAGAGATGTGTATGCCGGAGGTAGAGCTTCTGCAAATCCTGTCAATTCAGCGATTATGTTGTCTCCTTTAAGAACAATCTATAACCCTGATGGTACATATAATCAAGATTTGGGTAATGTAGGAACAAATGATTATACCCCAGGATTTAACCCGGTAGGTGTTCAGAATGGTACTATTGAAAAAGCTATGGTAAACACAATTATCGGTTCAGTTACAGCAGATTGGGAGTTTGCGAAAAATCTACATTTTAATTCTCTTTATGGAGCGCAATACCAGTGGATGAAAGAAACGCAGTTGGTAGATAGCTATATACCTTATTACGTTTTGTCAATTGATGATAAAGGATTTTATCAAGATAACAGAACTGATATATTGGACTGGAACTGGTCAAATACATTTAGCTATATGAATAAATTTGCGGATAAGCATGATGTACAGGTTTACTTAGGAATGGAGTACCAAGATCATAATTATAATTCACTAAGCGCCTGGACTTATGGTATGAATAGATTCTCACCTTATTTTAGTTTTACTGATGAAGAAATATTTTTGGGTAATATAGACTATCGTTGGACACAGATTTCTTATTTCTCACGTTTAAACTATAGTTTTGATAACAAATATACATTCTCAGGTCAGTTCAGAAGGGATGGAAATTCAACTTTAGGAGAAATAAAGAAATTCGGAAACTTTTGGTCTGTAGGAGCAGCTTGGAACCTCCATAATGAAGATTTTATGACTGATGCTCTTTCTACATTTACATTGCGTGGAAGTTATGGAGTTTTAGGAAATATTCCGTACGCAGATCAATGGGGAAGCCAGTATAATGCCTTAGCATTATTAGGTTATAATAGTACAAACACATGGGGAGGCAATACAGGAGTTGGATTTATTTCTGACCCGGGTAATGAATATTTGGTTTGGGAAGAATCTAAACATTTAGATTTAGGAGTAGATTTAGGATTTTTTAATAATCGTTTAAAATTAACATTTGACTATTACAACAAAATCACTGATTTGGCAATATTTGATGTTGTCCCTGCCGCAGAAACTGGTTATTTAGCTGGTTATAATGGAAATGCAGCGTCTTTAGACAATAAGGGATTTGAATTGACTATTGATGCTTCAATAATCAACAATCAGAACTTTAAGTGGTTTTTGAATTTAAACGGTTCTTTCCAGGAAACAGTTGTAGATGAACTGTATCAAGATCTAGTAACCTTTGGCTCAGACGACCCAGGAGCCGGAGATAATGATTTAGTGGCCCTTTCGCCTGGACATATATTAGGTGAGTATTATACAATATTATATGGTGGAGTTGATGAAAATGGTAGTGCATGGTATTGGACAGATGGAACAAAAACAGAAACAACGACAGATAAGGCTTTAGCAGAAAAAGCATGGTTTGGTAAAAATGCTTTTCCAAGATACCTTGCCGGAATTAGCTCTGATCTTACATATAAAAATGTAACATTAAGCTTTATGCTCTCAGGTCAGTTTGATTTTTATGTACAAAATGCAGTCCATTCCTATACTATTCACGACGGTAGATTTCCTACCCGTAACCAAATTAATGACGCATTGTATGACAGCTGGACTGATGCTCCGGGAATGGAAAATCATGATGCTTCTAACCCTATGGCTACCCTTGGGAATCTTAGCGAATCAAGATTGGAGTCATCAAGATTCTTAAAAAAGGGAGATCATATCAGATTAAAGGATTTAAAATTGGTATACTCTTTTGGAGATTTGTTTAAAAATAGCACAGGCCTAAGTAATCTATCTATTTATTTTAGAGGAACTAACCTATGGACGTATGCTTTTGATAAGGACCTTAATTTTGATCCAGAATCCAATTCAAATTCATGGTCTTGGATAGGAAAAGGAAGATATTGGTATTCAGCACCTGTGTTACGTACCTATTCAGTAGGTGTTCAAATTGATTTTTAATATTTTTTATATGAAAAAGTTTTTAATAATAATAATAGCCCTATTCTCTACTCAGATAATTACATCATGTTCTGACGAGGAATTAGACGTTAAGCCGGAATATCTAGACAATATAGATAGTATCGATACAGAGGAGAAGTTGCAAATGTTTTTGAATAATGCATATTTAAGTATTACAAATGTACAAGCATTTGGAGCAGAAGCCTTAATGTTTGGAGATTTGATAGCTGATAATATGTTTTCAAGTTCATATTTGAATACTGCAAATTTTAATTATAATGAATTTGTAAATGAATTTAGCTTCTATGGTCATATGTACAGAACTATTTTGTACTGTAATATGGTTATCAACAATAATTTAGTTCTTGATTCAGACAATGTGGAAAGAATAAAAGCTGAAGCTAAAATTCTTAGAGCATTTGCATATTTTCATTTGGTAAATTCTTATTCGGCTACACCAACATCTGGTGTAAATCAGGAATATGGTGTTCCCTTGGTTTTGGGAGATTTTGATATTGCAATCCAACCGCCAAGAGCGACTGTAAATGAAGTTTATGTACAAATTATCTCTGATCTAGAAGCGGGTATTCAAGGTGCGTATGACGCTCCGGATTACAAAAATTATTTAAGCAAGACAGCAGCAAAATTGATTTTATCAAGAGTATATTTAACACGAAGAGCTGATGGAGATGCACAATTAGCATTGAACCTTGCTACTGATATCATTAATAATTCTCCTTCAGTTTTTGCTCCGATTTCTACTCAGAATGCGCCAATTTCTTCTGCAGATTACGCAGCATACTTTAACAGTAGCCAAAATGCATTGACTGAAAACCGTCCTGAAACTATTTGGGAATTAGACTTGAACTTCAATAATAGTGCCGCCGCTAATATAGGATCTAACTTATCTTTATCTAGCTATTATGAAAGAAGTGGTACTAGAAGGTCATTCTTGTTTACACAAAATTTCTATAATAGTTTTGGTGAAAATGATATAAGAAGAAGCGTGTTTACTGCTCAAGGGGCTCCCCAGACGGATGATCCGACTGGTCTTTGGACAACAAAATGGACTAGAAATTCAGAATCTGGTAATTTTGTAAGAGATATTAAAATATTAAGATTTTCCGAAGCACAATTAAATAGAATTGAAGCTTTATATCTAACAAGTCAAACAACCCTTGCTTTAAATGAGTTAAATGCATTTGTAGCATCCAGAGGAGGATCTCCTTATACTGGTACAAACTTGTTAAATGATATCCTTACTGAAAGATATAAAGAATTTTTTGCCGAAGGACAGAGATTTTACGATTTGAAAAGACATAATTTACCAATTATTAGAACTTCAAACTGTACTACTTGTGAATTACCTGCGAACGATTTAAGATTCGTTTTTCCAATGGATGAAGGAGTGTTAAATCAAAACAGTGGTCTAACACAATATCCTGGTTACTAATTATTGTAATCATAATAATTTTTAAGCCGTTTCTCTTCTGAAACGGCTTTTTTTATTTTATCACGCAGTGGATAATTAATGTAAATTCATAAATAAACTTGCAATTCTTAATAAAATGTTACAATTTTGTAATGATAATGTTATAAAAAATAAAGTATGAGGACAAGGTTTGCATTTTTAGGTGCACTTTTTCTGCTCTTTGTAGGGCAGGTTGTATTTGCCCAGGTTACTGGTACTGTACAGGATGGGGATGGGTTTCCTGTTTCCGACGCAGAGGTGACTGTAAGAGGTAGCGATGCTATGGCTATTACTGATGGAAATGGATCTTTTTCTATTGATGCTCAAATTGGAGATGTTTTAATTGTTACTGATTTAATGGGAATATCTAAAGAGTTCAGTATAAATAGGAATAAATTAGGTGTTTTAAAGTTAGGAGAGGCACTGGTTCTTACAGAAGTAACTCTTGTAGGAGGAATAAAAATGGACCCCGCTCAGAAAATAGGTTCTTATAGTATTGTAAGAAAAGAAGATTTTGAATTGTCTCCAGTCGCGTCTATAGATGAAGTTCTAAATGGTCGAGTTGCAGGTCTAAATTTTTCTACAAATGGAGGTGACCCAGGATCTGCAAACTTAATTGCTATTCGTGGTGTGGGATCCTTGATTGGTACTCCAAATCCATTATATGTTATTGATGGGGTAGTGGTAGGAAAAGGTTCAGATAATGCTCAAATTATGGAATCATGGAACCCTCTTTCAAGTATTGATCCCAATGCAATTGAAAATGTAGCGGTGCTGAAAGACGCGTCAGCCACAGCATTGTATGGTGCCCGTGGGGCAAATGGAGTCATTGTTGTGACTACAAAAAGAGGAAAATATAATCAAAAAACAAGATTTAATTTCTCTTCTGATATGGCGGTTCAAGATGTGGCTTATGATAAGCAAGATTGGATGAATGCTGCAGAGTATTTAGAATGGGGAGGTCTCGCTTTTTGGAATACTGGGGATTTTGCTACAAGAGAAGAAGCAAATGCCCATTTTAGGAATAATATTGCACATTATGATGGTGTAACAGATGAAGACTGGCAAAAGGCAGTACAAAGAAACCAGGCATATGTTAATACATACAATTTTTCAGCACAAGGAGGTAGTGATAATACATCTTTCAGAATAGGGGGATCCTATTATCAAAATAAACCATTGGTTTTATATAGTAAATTTGATAGGTATAGTATTAATGCTGCGATAGATCATAAAGTTAGTGATAAGTTTACATTAGGATTTAATGGTAATTTCACAGAAGTAGAAAGAAAAACTTATAATGATGGTGGTGCTTATAGAAATCCATGGCTAACAAATTGGTATATTGCGCCAATATACCCAGTTTATAATGAGGATGGATCTTATAATCAAACCAATTTAGGCCCTGGTAATGAGACATTTAATCCACTTGCTATTCAGGAAATGGATTTAATGACTGGCTCAGTAAAAACATTCGTAGCATCTTTGAACGGAGAGTTGCAGTTTGCTAAAAACTGGTATGCATATTCATTATTTGGTGTTCAATATCAAATAATTGATGAAACCCAATTTTGGCATCCGGAGATAGGAGATGGTTTTGCTAATGATGGATATGTGGTAGGTTCAAATGTTGGTGTATTTGATTGGAATTGGAATAATTCGATTAGTTATCGTGCAATTCTTGCAGAAAAGCATAATATTCAAATTCATGCAGGAATGGAATATCAGGAACATAACTATTCAACTTTGGGAGGTCAGGGTTCTAAATTATCTGAACCCAAGCCATATTTGAATTTTGCTACTGAATTTTTAGCTCCGTGGAATGAAAAATTGAAATGGACTCAAATTTCATATTTTTCAAGACTTAATTATACTTTTGATAGTAGATATACAATATCAGGTCAATTGAGACATGATTCGAATTCAACCTTAGGTTCTCATGATAAATCAGGAATATTTTGGTCAGCAGGGGGTAGTTGGAACGTTACAAAAGAATCTTTTGCTCCTAAATTTATGAGTAGTTTAGTGTTAAGAGCTAATTATGGAGAAATTGGAAATATTCCTTATGCAGATCAATGGTATTGGCAGTATAATGCATATTCCCTGACAAGTGCAACTATTTATGATAATGTGGCGGCAAACGTAATTGCTACGGCAGGTAATCCTTCTCTTGAATGGGAAGTAAGTAAACAGTGGAACTTAGGATTAGATTTTGGATTTTTTAATGAAAGATTAAGTGCTTCAGTAGACGTTTATAATAAGAAAACTGTTTCAGCGATTTATGATGCTTCAATTCAAGGATCAAGTGGCGGACCGGACGGATATCTTGCGAATGTTGGGGATATTTTAAATAAAGGGATTGAAGTAGTGCTTTCAGCGAAACCTTTTAATGGTAATTTTAAATGGTTGATTGATGCTAATTTGGCTTATAATAAAAATACTGTAGAAAAGTTACAGGATCCAGAACAAGTTGATCTTAAATCAGGAAACAATATGAGAGCTATTTCCCAAGGACATCTTTTCGGTGAATATTATGTCTATGAATGGGCAGGAGTAGACCCGGAGACGGGAGCCGGTTTATTTTGGATTGACGACACAAGAAGTGGAACTACCTCGGACAGAACTCAGGCAAAACGTATATGGCAGGGAATAACACCATTTCCGGTTTATATGGCTGGTTTAAGAAATGAATTTATTTATAATGGTTTTAGTTTAAGCTTATTTTTTACCGGACAGTTTGAGTTTGCTGTACATAATATGTGGCAAAATCAAATACTCGGAGATGGGGCATATCTAAATAACAATCAGGTAACAGAAGCCCTATATGATAGTTGGACTCCAGAGAATCCAAATGCTACAAACCCGATTCAGAATGCTGATAATGGACCCAACGGTGCCACCACTCATGCTCCATCAACAAGATGGATGAGAGATGGAGACCATATCAGATTAAAAGAGGCCAAACTAGCATATAGTTTTGGTGATTTATTAAAGAATTCTGTTGGTATTGATAATTTGACAGTATATGTAAAAGGGGTGAACTTATGGATCTATACGTTTGATGATAGATTGAATTTTGACCCGGAATCAAACTCCAATGCTTATGGAGGTTCTTGGCAAGGGAAAGGATTGTATGATTACACATCTCCATTGATGAGAAGTATATCACTAGGTGTTTCGTTGGATTTTTAAAACTTTAAGAAGATGAAAATAAAAAAAATATTAATAACAACTTCATTGCTCGCATTGCTTTTCATTTCATGTGAGGAAGATAGGCTGGATTTGTTGCCTGAAATTGACACTCCATATGAAACGGCAATTCAGAGCGAAGATGATATGCAAAAATTTGTTGTAGGAATTTACAAAGAATTTGGTCAATCCCAATCTTTTGGGGCTAATATTCCCATTTTTGGCGAATTAATTTCTGATAATATATTTATAACAAAAGCATACGGGGATATATCATTTCTTACAACAGGTTCATTTAATTGGTCGGAGGATATTTCGGACTTTTCTCAATGGGACGCACTTTATGATGCTATTGCGCAGGCTAACATAGTTATCACAAACACTACTTTATCTGAAACAGAGAATGTTCGTAATTATAAAGGAGAAGCACTTATTGCGAGAGGATTAGCTCATTTTTACTTATTAAGCTTTTATTCTGCAACTCCTACTTCTGGATTGCACCAAGATTATGGTATCCCACTAAACCTAGTTCCTTATGAACCAAACTTATCTATCCCACGCTCAACAGTATCGGAATCTTATGATCAAATAATTTCAGATCTCAAAAAAGGTATTGAGATGATGTCTGTACAGACTCCTGTTAATAAAGGATATTTAAGTCCAACTGCTGCTAAGTTATTACTCTCTCGGGTTTATTTAACACGAGGGCAGCCAGGTGATTACCAACTTTCTTTGGATTATGCTAATGAAGTAATATCATCTGCAAATACTACTTTTAATTTTGTAGATAGAGATAGTTATTATGATTATTTTACTGCTCAAGATGTAAATCTGTCAGAAAATCGACCAGAAACAGTTTGGGAATTAAATTTTAATAATTTAGCTGGTCAAAATGTTCAAATTAATGAGAATCTTTCTTCATTCTTTGCTAGTAATGGCCCTAAAAAAAGATTTATGTTTACACAGACCTTTTTTAATAGCTTTGCAAACTCTGATGTAAGAAGAGAATTATTTAACTCTGCAGGAGCTTCAGATTTGGATGACCCAAAAGGACTTTGGACTAGAAAATGGTATAGAGTAACTAGCGAGGGTGTTTGGGGCCAAAATGTAAAAATATTAAGAATGTCGGAAGCTAAACTTAATAGGATAGAGGCATTGTATCATTTAGGTCAGACTAGTACTGCTCTTGCGGAGCTTAATGAATTTGCAACACTTCGAGGAGGGAGCAGTTATTCTGGGACAGATTTATTAAGTGATATTTTAACGGAAAGGAGAAAAGAATTTTTTGGAGAAGGTTATAGATTCTTCGATTTAAAGAGAAATAACTTACCAATTATAAAAGAGTCTAATTGTTATAATGACCACTGTAATGTTCCAGCAAATGATAAAATATTTGTTTTACCTATTCCTAGATCTGAAATGGGCCTCAATCCGAATATTAAACAGTATCCGGAATGGCCAACTAATTTTCCCAGATAAAATTTAGTTTATAACATACAAACCCACTCGTCAGAGTGGGTTTTTTTATTCTATCAAATTTCATTTAACTTTGTCCGAAATCAAAGATTCTATATGAAGCAGCTGTTTAGGCTATTCTTTCTATCAATTTGTTTTCTGAATTTGGATGCTCAAATTCTTCAAAATAACGAAGATCCTCAAGCTGTCCGTGATTCGTTAAATGAATTTAGCAAACGCGAAGTAGCAAATGACAGTTTGGAAATTCATCATCCCACCATTCAGGATTACAAATACTGGACAGAGCGAAACTCTCAGCTTGAAATCATAGATACTACATTGACCATTGAAAGTTTTTACAATCAGAACTTTACACAAAAAGATGTTTTTGGGAAAATGTTCTTTCCGAATTTTGGACAAACATTCAATCCTCTGGAATATGAAGAGAGAAATCCCAGAGTTCAATTACTTCCAACAGGAAAATCATTCAATTATCTTTATCCGGAGGACATCAAATATTATGACGTAAAAACACCAACCACCGAATTCATTTATGAAAATGGGCTACGGGAAGGACAGTACTTATCTACTACTTTTACGCATAATCTAACTCCACAATTAAATTATTCGGTCCGATATAGGGGATTGAGATCAGCCGGGCGTTATCAAAATAATTTTGCCTCAAATAATGCGTTTATAGCTGCCATCAGTTACAGATCTAAAAATGAAAGATTCAAATTATGGACACATTTTATTTCTCAAAATATAGATAATGAAGAGAACGGAGGAATTCAGGATTTGAATCAGTTTATAAACGATGACAGTTTAAGAACCACCAATCGTCAGAATATCCTGGTAAATTTAGATTACACAGATACAGAGTTTGACGCGAGAAGATTCCATTTGGGAGCTAGCTACGGATTATTTGGAAAACCGAAATCCGATTCGTTGGGAACACGGACTCCCTTAAGGATTAAAAACGTGTTTTCCTATGAAAAGCAAAAATACCTGCATAAGGAAAATCAGGCAGAAGACTATTATCAAAGCGCTGTGTTTACAGATATGGGAAGAAGGAATCTGAAGAGTTTCGAAACTTTACAGAACACTTCTACTTTAGAATTTACCTGGGGAGAGCGGTTGTTGTTGGAAGCCGGATTCAGATATGAAAATGTGAAATTGTATTCACCGGATGCATTGACACAAGGATTGGTTAATATTCCTAAACAATTGGATGATCAGTTATTAGGCGGAATAGCAAAACTATACTTTGACTGGAATGAAAAAATTAAATTAAATGCAGATGCCGAATTCAAATCGGGAGAATTTTTCAAGAGTCAATACAATATCAACGCAGTTTTAGATATACAACCTATTGAAGGATATCATATCATAGGAGGAATCCTCGCTCAGTCTGCTTATCCGTCTTTGAATGTGATCTATAATCAAAGTTTTTACAAAGATTTCAATTACTACAATTCAAGTTTTGAAAACACAAATACCCAAAAACTGTTTGGGAAAATTGATTTGGATAAACTTAAAACTGATGTCGAAGCCACGTTGTACAACATAGAGAAGTATGTTTACATAGCACCGGATTTCCGACCCCGACAGCTTGACGGAAGCATTTCTTTATTTCAAATAAAAGCCAATAATTTACTCACTTACAAGAAATTTAACCTTCGCACAACTGTTCAATACCAAAAAGTAACCCAAAACGAAGCATTTTTGCCTTTGCCGGATTTGATTGCCCGTGCATCTCTGTATTGGCAAAGTAAAGTGTTTGATAACAAAGCTGAAGTTCAGATAGGGTTTAACGCTGCATATTTCACGGAATTTGAATCAAGAGAATTCTTTCCGGTTATTAATGAATTCATGTTACAAAGATCAGACACGCCAATGGGAATTCAAAAAATAGGAGGTTTCCCAATGCTGGATTTCTTCCTCAATATAAAAGTTGACAGAATGCGCATTTATCTTCGCGCCGATCATTTCAACACATTTTGGGGAGAAAACAATTATTACAGCGCACCTTATACACCCTTCCGTGATTTCAAAATCCAAATGGGTGTGAAGTGGTATTTGTTTACGTAGAATGCGCTTGTCATTCCGACGAGGGAGGAATCCCATAAAAATAGTGGCCAATTATCTCATAATCGAACAGGACATCTTCCAGAACCTGTCCGCCACCAATGTTGTGAACAATTTTGTAGCGTTTGCGATCTTTCGATTTTTCATTGACGACAATTCCTATATGTGTCATCCCATTGGCTAAACGCCAGCATACAATATTCCCTGGCTGATAATTTTCCCCGTTTTGAATCATTGGTTTTTCTTCTCCGAACCTCGAAAAATAAACCATCAAATTTGGTACGCGCCTATGGTCAATATTAGTGTCAGGTTTTGAAAGTCCCCAGGTTTTCGGATAAAGAGAAAAATTGGCTTTCATATCTTCGTGAACCTCTCTTTGCAGGTCAATCCCCAACTTTCGGTACGTTCTGATTATGACATCAGTGCAGACGCCCTTTCCGGCCGGAACATCACCATTTGGATAATCAATGTTGAAATAAGTAGGGTCGTATAAAATGGATTTGTCCACAATAGAAAGTGCTGCATCTGAAATCTTCCTTCTGTCTTCCGGTAAGTCAGGGTCATCAACTGACTTTTCAGTCGAATCCAAATCATTATTTAAAGTAAACTTTTCAGAGCCTGATTTACAGGAATGTTGAAATATAGAAAACGAAACAAAAACAAAAAAGACTGTAAACTTGCTCATTTAATTCAATTTGAACTAAAAATAAGAAGATAATTTTATTCAAAGCTCAAAAGCCAGTTCTTTTCGATTCTTTTAATTCTCTGCGTTTTATGGTCAATGAGAATCCACTTAGTTTGAGAATTCACCACCAATTCACCATCTTTATAAAATTCAACTTTCCGGGGTTGCTTTACGCCTTCCGGATTGAGCGGATAAGTTCTCATTAGCAAAGTTTCTCCCAGATACACCTGCTTTTTGTATTGGATAAAATGCTCGGCCAAAAACCAAAAATCATTTTCGTAAGGAGTCCTGTGTTTCAACAGATCCCAATGTTCAGTCGCCATCATTTCTACCCAATAAACATACTGCACATTATTGACATGATTGTTTTGGTCAATGAATTCCGGTGTGATGACAATTTCTTTTTCGTGGATGAGCATAATGAATTTCCTGAATAGGAAGTTAAAAGGTTTTGAATTTAAAATTCGTTTTCAAATTTCCAAATTTTCAAATTGACTTACTTCACCAAGAATCTCAAACAACTCATTTAAGCGATCCGAAGTTACCAAACGTTGTCTGTATGGTTTGAAATGAGGAATTCCTTTGAAATAATTTGTATAATGCATCCGAGTTTCCAGGATTCCGGTTCGTTCCCCTTTCCATTCGCATGCCCATGTCAAGTGTTGTTTGGCGGCTTCTGCGCGTTCAGCTAAAGAAGGTTCCGGTAAATGCTTTCCGGTTTTCAGGAAATGTTTGATTTGGTTAAAAACCCAGGGATTTCCAATTGCTGCTCGGCCAATCATGATTCCGTCCACGCCATATTTGTTTTTATAATCCAAAGCCTTTTCGGGAGAGTCAATATCCCCATTCCCGAAAATCGGGATTTCGATATTCGGATTGGCCTTTACTTTGGCAATTTCAGTCCAGTCGGCATCACCTTTGTACATTTGCGAGCGCGTACGCCCGTGAATTGAAAGTGCTTTTATTCCAACCTCCTGCAAGCGTTCGGCAACTTCCTGAATGTTGATGGAATCATTATCCCACCCCAGACGTGTTTTCACGGTGACAGGCAGATGAGTACTGTCAATGACGGCTTTGGTCAATCGTACCATTAAGTCAATATCTTTCAGCACACCGGCTCCCGCTCCTTTACAAACCACTTTTTTTACCGGACATCCAAAATTGATGTCTACCAGATCGGGCTGAACGGTTTCCACGATTTTTGCTGAGAGAGCCATTGCCTCTTCGTCACCTCCAAAAATTTGAATTCCGACAGGACGTTCATAATCAAAAATATCCAGCTTCTTTCGGCTTTTAATGGCATCACGGATCAATCCTTCAGAGGAAATAAATTCTGAATACATCAGATCTGCCCCATGTATTTTACACAGACGGCGAAACGGAGGGTCGCTCACATCTTCCATCGGGGCAAGCAATAAAGGGAATTCCGGTAATGTTATGTTTCCTATCTTTGCCAAATCAAATTTTTGCAAAGTTACAAATTCCAATGGCAGAAGAAAAAAACAAAAATTCATTCAATAAATACCTGCAACTTACCAGCATAGGTTTTCAGATGATGGCGATTATGTTTGCTTTTATCTGGTTGGGAAGAAAAGCCGATGAGAAATGGAATACTTCTGAAACCAATTATTTTACCTTGTTGGGAACTCTATTGGGTCTGGGGATTTCGCTTTACTTTATACTGAAACAATTAAAAAATATAAACAAATGAAAAACTTCAAAAAAGCAGGAGCCTATATTGCTTTCTTTTTGGTTTGTGTCGTAATTCATTTTCTGGTTATGCGGTTTGGAATGCAGTCCGAAACCGAATTTATTTCGATTTACCTTTTTACTGCTTTGGTTTGTGCGTTGACTTTATTGTTGATTGTCGAAGTGAATTCATATTTTCATAAACATCTTGGTTTTATATTCATCGGAACCATCGCGCTTAAGTTGTTCGCGGCAAAGATGTTTATGGATAATTCAGAACAATTGAATAATGGTGAATTCAAATTCAGTTTCATTATTTTGTATCTTATTAGTTTAGTTTTAATTACGCTTTTTACGGCCAAACTTTTGCTGAATCCCGAAAAATGATAAAAAGCAGAAAATTAGGTTTCGTTTTTAACAAAATAAGAATTACTTTTGCACCTCAAAATTGAGTTAAATGAGAGCTCCGTTAGCTAGATTATTTACATTCTTTATTTTATTCTTTGCTTTTTCGATCACTTATGCGGTTGAATCCCATGACCACAAAGAGGAAACTCCTTTGTCAGAGCAAGATAAAATAAAAGCAGAGATTAAAGAGGGTATTCCGCATCACTTACAAGACTCCTATTTTTATGGAATTTTGGGAGATAAAGAAAAAGATGCTCATTATGGTTTTCCTCTTCCTGTAATTTTAATTGATAACGGATTGAAGATATTCAGTTCTTCTGAATTTGACCACGGAAAAAAATTAGTCGAAAAAGGAGGACAGTACTACAAGTTGTACCATAATAAAATTTATAAGACCGATGCAACTGGTGATTTAAAGTACGATGAGCATCACCATCCGACTGTAGAAAAACCACTGGATTTCTCGATTACCAAGAACGTGGCAAACATAATGCTTACGGGTATTATTATGTTGCTGATATTTGGAGGAATGGCAAAAAGGTACAAAAAATCTTTGGTTCCTTCCGGACTGGGAAGATTCTTAGAGCCGATTGTTTTATATATAAAGGATGAAATTGCGATTCCGAATATCGGGGAGAAACATTATAAAAGATTTATGAGCTTTTTGCTTACGATTTTTTTCTTTATTTGGATTTTGAACATATTAGGGATTTCTCCATTGGCCGCAAACGTTACGGGGAATATTACTGTTACCGCGGCTTTGGCTTTGATAACATTCATTATTACCAATGTTTCAGGTAAGAAAACCTATTGGTCACATATATTCAACCCATTGGGAAGCTCGATGCCCTGGTATGCAAAAGTCCCATTATACCTTTTACTAATTCCCATTGAATTACTGGGTATCCTGATCAAGCCATTCTCATTGATGATTCGTTTGTTTGCGAACATAACTGCGGGACACATTGTGATGATGAGTTTGTTGGGAATGATTTTTATCTTTAAATCATGGTTGGGCGGAACGCTTTCATTCGGATTGTCATTTGTTATTTTCCTCATAGAGTTTTTCGTTGCATTGTTGCAGGCATATATCTTTACGATGTTATCAGCTTTGTATTTCGGATTCGCGGTAGAAGAACACCACGAACACGAAGAGGCACATTAATTTGAAATTTGTTTAATTATTTAAATATTTATTTATGGAAATTCCAAGAATTGTAGGGGCAGGTTTAGCGGTTATCGGTGCCGGAATCGGAATCGGTTTGATCGGTAAAGGAGCGATGGAAGGTATTGCTCGTCAGCCTGAGGCTTACGGTAAAATCCAAACAGCGATGTTGATTGCAGCAGCGTTGATTGAAGGTATCGGATTTGCAGCATTGTTCGCAGTAGCCGAAAACTAAAAAATAAAACTCACTGAACAACGGTTGGTTGCAGTGAGTTTTTTAAATTAAATAAAAGATAAATTAAAATATAATGGAGAAGTTATTTAGCGATTTTTCATTTGGATTGTTTTTCTGGCAGTCATTATTATTCTTATTGTTTCTTTTCTTACTGAGGAAATTTGCATGGAAACCTATATTGGGTGCTGTAAATGAAAGAGAAAAGTCTATAGAATCAGCATTAAACGAAGCTAAGAAGGCACGTGAGGAAATGGCACTTTTGAAATCTGAAAATGACAAGATCTTGAAAGAAGCAAAAATCGAACGTGATGCCATTTTGAAAGAAGCCAGAGAAATGCGTGACGGAATTGTATCCAAAGCAA
>CAZKOC010000020.1:0-19501 GCA_964554275.1 uncultured Weeksellaceae bacterium | reverse complement strand
CAAATAAGAATTTAGACGATTCCTATGAGTTTTACAGCCTGGGATTTGAAAATTTTTATACCATATCATCCCAAAGCGGAAGCGGAACCGGGGAATTGCTGGATGAAGTTGTTAATAATTTTGAAGAAACCATCCACAAAGACCCATTTGAAGGTTTGCCCAGAGTTGCGATTGTAGGCCGTCCCAATGCAGGGAAATCAACTTTGACAAATGCGTTATTGGACGAAGAAAGAAATATTGTTACCGACATCGCCGGAACCACGCGGGATTCCATTGAAACACTTTATAATAAGTTCGGGCATGAGTTTGTGCTGATCGACACTGCCGGAATGCGTAAAAAAGGTAAGGTGAGTGAAGATCTGGAATTTTATTCGGTAATGCGTGCCGTCCGTGCCGTGGAAGAATGTGATGTTTGTGTTTTGATGATTGATGCCACCCGTGGAATTGAGGCGCAGGATCTGAATATTTTATTCCTTGCCGAACGAAACCGAAAAGGCGTTGTGATTTTGGTGAACAAATGGGATTTGGTCGAAAAAGAAACCAATACTATGAAAGCTTATGAGAAACAGATTCGTGATAAGATTGCACCGTTCAATGATGTGCCGATTCTTTTCATTTCCGCATTGACTAAACAACGTGTCCACAAAATGGTGGAAGTTGTGATGGAAGTGAATGAAAATCGTAATAAACGAATTAAGACCAGCAAGCTCAATGAGTTGATGCTTCCTATTATAGAAATTACGCCACCACCGGCTATTAAAGGGAAATACATTAAAATAAAATACGTTACGCAATTGCCGAGCCGCACCCCTCAGTTTGCGTTTTTTGCAAATTTGCCTCAATACGTAAAAGAACCGTACAAGAGATTCATAGAAAATCAGTTACGTAAGCATTTTAATTTTACGGGTGTTCCGATCGAGATTTATTTCAGGCAGAAGTAATTTTGCCGGATGTTGAAAGATGGGAGTGAGAAGTAACTTATTATAAATTTTAAATAACAATTTAATAGCCTTTTACACTTTGCAAAAGAACTGCATCTTTTTCTTCGGCTGATAATTTGGAATTATATCCCGGTAAATTTGATTCCCAGTCTCCATAACCGGAATTGGGTAAAACGATGAATTTCGAACCGAATTCTTTAGCCAATTCATCGACTTTTTGATTACGTCCTATTTGAGATTTTTTGTAAAAAGCTTCAGAGAAATCCGATAAATTATCACCTAAATACATAAAAATTTCATAGTTTTTCAAAATTTCATTCCTTCTTTCTTCCTTGTTAGATGTATCTTTCATCACAAGCAAATGCTCTTCGTCCGCAAAAGGAAATCCAAGGTCCTTTAAGTTTTTTAGTGTTCCGGATTTGTCATTTTCATTCCGGTTGGAAATATAGAAAACCGTTACATTTTTAGAAGCGGCATAGTTAAAAAATTCCAGAGCACCCGGATAAGCAATTGCCTCACCTTTGGAAGTCCACTCCAGCCAGGATTCTAAATCAAATTCATTTCCCTTTTGAGCTTGCGTGACGGCATAAGGCGAATTATCCAAAATCGTTTCATCAATGTCCGTTACGATAGCGATCGGACGCAAATGCTGCAAACCGGATTTCTGTTCAACAATCACCGTGGCAATGTTGTATGCCTGATAACAAAGCGCTTTAAACTCTCCCGCATTCTGCTGCCAAACGGCCGAATATACTTTTCCGTTTAGCGCAATATCATTCAGTTTTCGTTCAGATTTATTTTGATTCCCGGAAGAATTTTTACCTAAATCGGTGGTTGTTCCACAGGAAACAGTCAAACTCAACAAAATAAAACCGTAAAAAATGGAATTTAAATTTTTCATCTCGAAATAATTAGTTGGACAAATGTAGTTTAATTTGAAAATTATACATTTATCACTTAAAATTCAATATTTAATTTGGAATACAAAGTCTTGACTGGTAATGACGTAAGTTATTTTCAAAATCTGATTGGAAATGAAAATGTTTTGCTTTCCGATTTTGATGGCTATACGTCAGATGCAACCGAAAAACTTCAATTCTCCCCTGATGTTGTACTGAAACCAAAAACAACTGAAGAAGTTTCAGAAATTGTAAAATATTGTAACCGTGAGCTTTTACCCATTACACCTCGCGGAGCCGGAACAGGACTGGCAGGAGGTGCGTTGCCAATAAAAGGAGGTGTTTTACTTTCGTTGGAAAGAATGAACCAAATCCTGGAAATTGATACGAAAAATTTTCAGACAACGGTTGAAGCCGGTGTGATTAATTACAATTTACAACAAGCACTTTTTCTCCATAATTTATTTTTTCCGCCTGATCCGAGCAGCTGGCAAAGTTCATTTATCGGTGGAAATATCGCAACCAATGCAGGTGGGCCGAAGGCTGTAAAATATGGCGTAACCTCCAACTATGTGTTGAATCTTGAAGTGGTTTTACCCAACGGAGAAATCATCCGGACAGGAGCAAATACGCTGAAAAATAGTACAGGATTAAACCTTACCCAACTCTTTGTCGGGAGCGAAGGGACCTTGGGAATCATTACCAAAGCAGTTTTGAAAGTTTTGCCTCAGCCTAAATATGATGTTTCATTGCTCGTTCCATTTAGGGATTTATATGAAGCATGTGATGCGGTTTCAGAACTTTTTTACGCGGGAATAAAGCCTGCAGCTTTGGAGTTTATGGAAAAACGAGCGATTCAAATTACAACTTATTACTTGGAAAAACATTCTTCTTTGGAAGGATTGAGAAAGAATATGTTTGAAGAAAATGAAGCGCATTTACTCATAATGCTCGATGGTAATTCATTCGAATCTATTGTATCAGAGGCTCAGAAAACAGCAGAAATTTTGGGTAAATTTAATATCGACGAAATTTTGTTTGCAGACACAGAAACCGAGAAAGAAAGAATCTGGAAAATCCGCCGAAGGGTAGCGGAAATTGTAAAAATGAACGGATACACAATCGAGGAAGATACGGTCGTTCCACGGGCTAACCTGGCAAAATTAGTGGAAGCGATGCACAAACTGGCCGATGAAAATCATTTCAAAGTTGTTTGTTATGGTCACGCCGGCGATGGAAATTTACACGTGAGGATCAATCATCCGATTCATAAAAATTCTTACAACGTCCCTGAAATTCAGTTAATCTTAAAACAATTGTTTCAAATCGTAAAGGAGTTGGGAGGAACTATTTCGGGTGAACATGGGATCGGATTAATTCAGAAAAATTATTTGCCTATTGTTTTTTCAGAAGCCAATTTGGAGTTGCAAAAATCAATTAAAAGAACAATTGACCCGAAAAACATTATGAATCCGGGGAAGATTTTATTTTGATATTTTTTAATACATTTAATCCCTAATCCTTATTTAATTGCGGCATTACAAGCTAAATAAATTTTTTGTTCTCAGTATTTTAATCTGGTCTTCATTTTCCTTTTCTCAAGTTAAGAAGGACAAGCTTGACAGTTTAGAAAAGGTTGTTCTTGCAATGGATAAAAATAAACCTGATGAAATTATCGAAACAGGGAATTACATACTGGATCATACGCAATCGGACGAACAGAGAAGCAGAATATACGGGATTTTAGCGGTCGCTTATTTTGAAAAAGGTGATTTGGGTAAATCAACAGAATTATTTTTTGAATCAAAAAGTGCTGCTGAGAAGACGGGAAATCAGGAATTGATAGCCAAAACGTATGGTTCCATTGCGCACCAGTACATTCACCTTAAATTAAATGACAAAGCTAAATTTTATTTGAACAAGGCAATTGGCCAAATAGACAAAATGCCTGAAGGAAATAACAAACATTTGTTGAAGGGATTGTCTTACCTGGAACTCGGAAATGTCGAATTCGACAATAAAAAGTATGCTCTGGCGAACCGAAATTATAAACAGTCACTTACACATTTTCAGGATATGATAGAGCCGGGCAGGCAGGTGGTTTATCACTACAGGAGATCTTTGTACAACATCGGAAATTCCTATTGTTATATTAATGAACCGGATTCTGCTGAGTTGTATTTGAACAAAGCACTGCAGATCAATGATGAGAAAAATAAAGATTTGAATTATTTTATTTATAATTCATTGGCGCAGGTTTATACTCAAAAAGGTTTATACCAAAGAGCCATCGATTCCTTAGAAGTCGTATTGGATGACGAAGAATTTGATGATTTCAGGCTCAAATCGGAAATTTATCTGAATCTTTCCCAAAACTATAACAAACTTGGAAACAGTGATAAATACTTTTTCTACAATGAAAAATACATCCGGCTCAAGGATTCTTTGCAGTTGACAGGATTAAACGCAATAAATTCTGCTATCAACGCAGAACAGAAAGATTATGATTTAGCACTTTCCAAATCGGGTAGAAATAATAAATACATAATTGTCGGAAGCGTTTCCTTTCTTGCTGTTTTGATGATTATGATAATTTATCTGCTCTATAAAAGGAAGAAGGAACGCATCATTTTTGAAAGAATAATAGTTGATTTAAAAGAAAAATTGGAATCTCCGCCAATTCCACTTGAAAAAGAAAGAATTATAAAAGATGAGAATGATTTGATTCCAAATTCCGTGGAAGAAGAAATTCTTTCAAAACTGGAAAAATTTGAGAATTCACAAAAATTTACCAATCCAAAGCTGAATATTTCAACTTTAGCAGTTCAGCTAAAAACGAATACAACCTATCTTTCAGAGGTAATCAATGCTTACAAGGGAAAAAATTTCAATACTTATATCAATGAATTACGCATCAGATATATTTGTGAAAAGATTTACAGCCATCCTGAATACCTGAATTACAAAATCAGTTATTTGGCAGAGAAAAGCGGTTTTGCTTCACACAGTGCCTTTGCGACTGTTTTTAAATCCGTAACCGGCATTTCTCCCTCAGTTTTTTTGAGAGAAGCGGCCAAACATGAATCCTACAAACCAAAATTGGCAAAATAAATTTAAACGATTTATAATCAGTTTGTTAGATTTAATTTTATCTTTTAAAATCACGGATTTTGAAAGACATTCATTAGAATTTTCTATAAACACAAATTACATTTACCAGAAAATTAAACAACACGATGAAGAAAATTTTATTTACGGCAATGTTGATGGCGGGACTGATTTCATTTGGTCAGGAATGTTCATACGGGACAGCTTCAGATAATACAGAAAACGGAGGGAATATTTCAACCGGTGGAACTTTCGAATATGCATCCGCTTCTGATTTTGACATTCCTTTCGGGACTATATTTACGGTTAACCAAGTGAAATTTAACTTATTAAAGGGAACCTCAGATTTGAACTATGTAAACATATCTTTTTTAGAGGAATCTGAAGGCTTGCCGGGAACGGTCATTGAATCATTTGACAATGTGATTCCCGTATCTCAGGAATTTGTTTATGAAACCGAAATAGAGGGTTTGGATGTTTACCAGGTTACGATGGATCTACCTTCAAATTTAGATTTGCCACAAGGTAAATATTTTTTACGGCTTGGCGCGAATGCGGGAGATGAGAATGGTGCCTGGTGGGAAATTGCAGCAGATGAAACTATTTCTGTAGGGAGATTCGATTTTTCCAAATTTGGAGATGAACCTTGGTTTGGTGGATTTTCTTACTATGACCAGGTTTTTGAAGTTCTGGGAACTTGTACAGATACCGGCGAAGAACAGCCTGATTATGGAGACGAATGCAGTCAAGGCAATGCGGCCAATGATCATGAAACAGGACTGAACCTTGCAGGGGGAATTTTAGCAGATGATTTTATTGTGGAAGAAAACACTACATTCTATTTAAGCAAATTTAAAATTTCAACTTTGCAGCTGGGCAATATAGTAAAGGCCAACATCAAGATCAGAACTTCAGAAAATGATATGCCAGGTGAAGTGATTTATTCGGTAGAAAACAAAGGCCCTAAAACCGAGAACTTCTATGGATATTGGCCATTCAATGGTTTTCCACTGGACGTAGTTGCAGTTGATGTGGAATTTGAGTTTGATACACCTGTCGAACTGACAGCGGGAAAATATTTCATTGAAATCCAGGCGACTCCTTTTCCTTTTACAGACTTCCTGGCTTGGGAAGCAACGTCTCTTCCGGGAATTGGGGGAAATGCTTTTTGGTCAAACAATAATGGCCAAACGTGGAGTGAATCGGATGGACTGAATTTGGTTTTTGATGTTTCGGGATATTGTAAAGAAACGCTTGGGACAGGAGAAATGGAGAAATCAGATTTTAATTATTATCCGAATCCGGTAAAAGATGAACTGAATATCACATCTAAATCTGCCGTGAAAAACATTTCGGTTTATAATGTGTCCGGTCAACTGGTAATTAATTCTAAATCCAATTCCAAAAAAATCAATACATCTGTTTTATCAGCAGGAGTTTATGTCGTAAGAACAGAATTAGAAAACGGACAAATTGAAACTTTTAAAATAGTTAAAAAGTAAGTTTAATATTAAAGATGATTAAAGGGAGAAGCCTGTGAACTATTCACAGGTTTCTTTTTTTATGTACCTTCGTAAGTAAATTCAAACGTAAATGCGCTTCTTTTTTAATTTCAGTGAAGATATCCCGGAACAGTTTTATTCAGAAGAAAATAAACAACCTCACACTGAATGTTCTGTTTGTGGAAACGGCTTTGGAAATCGGCATTATTTTATAGAAAAAGCATTTCAGAAAACCCATGACAAATCTGAATACCAAATTACCTTTGAGTATGCGATTTGTGAGAAGTGTAAAACAGATATGATGCAAAGCATTTCCAAGGAATCAATGAAAAATATCCAGGAATTTGCCATGAAAATGGGAGGGATGCCCGTACCTGAAAATTCAGATAATATAGAAATTGATTTGAACCAATATCTTACAACCTGTATTGCGACCGGAAAATCAATAGATGAACTGGAAGAATACCATTTGGTGGGAATTTTTAGGGGAAATAAAATGGTGCAACTTCCTATGCTTTACGGAGAAACATTTATTGAAGAATATTCAGAATTATTATCAGAAGAAACCAAAGGTTTTTTTGACGATTTTTTCAATAATATTACACTGCTGCCACCAACTTTAGCCAAAATTTTAGAGGACGAAAAACCCAGACGTCCGGTTCTGATTTGACTCCGCCTTAGTCCTTCTCAAAGGAAGAGAAAAGTATAGATGTTTAAAAAAGTATAAATTTTAAATTCTAAATTCTGAAATCTAATGTCTAACATCTATCTTAGCCAAATGGTTTTTGTAACGGGAGCAACAGGACTTATAGGGGGGTACCTTTTGTTGGAATTATCCAAAAGAGGAAAGAGAATCAGGGCGATGAAACGCTCAAGCTCTTCATTGGATTCCATTCAGAAATTATTTGAGGAATTTTCCACAGCTCAAGAATTCAATGAAATCGAATGGGTTGAAACTGATTTGCTCGACATCCCTTCCTTGTCGGACTCTCTTCTTGGAATCAAAACCATTTACCACACTGCAGGTTGTGTCGGGTTTGACGACAGAGACAAAGAAATCATTCACCAAATCAATGTACAGGGAACGGAAAATTTGATTAACATAGCCATATCACAAAATATTTCTGAGTTTCTGTATATCAGCTCCATCGCCGTTTTAGATGAACTGCCCGGTGAGAAAACAATTGATGAAGACTCAAAATGGGATGGGGAAAAGGATCATTCCGAATATGCAATTTCCAAAAAGAAAGGAGAAATGGCCGCCTGGCGTGGTTCTCAGGAAGGCTTAAATGTTTTGGTAATTTATCCGGCTGTAGTTGTGGGTAGTTTGGATGGCAAACGCGCAAGCGAAAAAATTTTTCAACTGGCTTCCAAAAAGAAAATGTTTGCAACAACCGGGATTACAGGCTACGTAGATGTACGCGATGTTGCTTTTTGTATGGCAGAGTTAGTTGAAAGAGAAAAGTGGGGTGAAAAATTTATTATTACTTCAGAAGATAAATCCGTCGCAGAAATTTTTGATTTTCTTCGGAATAAGGAGGGTTTACCAAAAATTTCGGTTTTGTCCGAATCCAAATTAAAATTCATCCAAAAAATATCCAATATCAGTCGCGTTTTTGGCGGGAAATATATGAGCAAATCAAGTTATAATGCACTCACAGGAACATCCAATTATTCCAATAAAAAGATAAAACACGAAATCGGGATAGGATTTATTCCCGTTAACGAATCGCTCGATTTTCATTCTCAACGGTTTACCAGCTTTAAACTTTGAACCTTAAAAGATTAAACAAATTCATGGAACAATTCTATTCAAAATTAAAAGAAAATAAAATAACCGAATCGGGGAGCACCATTGCCAGATGCCCGTCAAACATAGCATTGATTAAGTATTGGGGCAAATATGGCAATCAGATGCCGATGAATCCTTCGCTGAGTTTTACTTTGACAAACAGCTATACGGAAACCGAATTCAAATTCAAGCCCAAAGAAAACGAAGGGTTTTTGGTAAATGTTTATTTAGACGGAAATTTGAACGAACATTTTTCTCCGAGAATCTACACTTTTTTTGAACGAATTGATCAGTATATTCCATTTTTAAAAGATTTTGAATTTGAGATTCATACACACAATACATTTCCCCACAGCAGCGGAATCGCTTCATCGGCTTCGGGGATGGGAGCATTGGCTCTGTGCCTGGTAGAAATGGAGCAAAGATTCGGAGCGGATTTTACCAAACAGGAAAAACTCAGAAAAGCGTCATTCCTGGCGAGATTAGGTTCCGGAAGTGCCTGTCGTTCTATTTACCCGGGAATTACAGTTTGGGGAAAAAATGAATTCATTGAAAACAGCTCGGATTTGTACGCAATTCCTTATCCTTCTGAGATCCATTCAGTTTTTCAGAATTTTCAAGATACGATTCTTTTAATTGATGAAGGGCAAAAAGAAGTCTCAAGCTCCATAGGTCACAAACTGATGGAAAATCACCCATATGCAACGCAGCGTTTTATTTCAGCAAATGAAAACCTTGGGAAATTAATCCAAATTTTGAAAGAAGGAGATTTAACCGGTTTCGGAACAATTGTAGAGCATGAAGCATTGAGCTTACATGCAATGATGATGACTTCCCACCCGGCCTATGTCTTGATGAAACCCAATACACTTAAGGTAATTGAGAAAGTGTGGGAATTCAGGAGAAACACATCCGGAAATTTATTTTTTACTTTAGATGCAGGCGCAAATGTGCATTTACTTTATCCGGAAAATGAAAAAGACAGATGCATTGAATTTATACAAAATGAATTGAGAAGCTACTGTGCAAGAGAAGAATTCATCAAAGATTTTTCTTTTTAACAAAGAATCTTAAAATAATGTTTAAATTTGAGGCAAATTATAACTAAATTAAAAGTAATAAGTATGAAAAAAATTTTTATTCTTTTGGCTGGTTTGGGTCTTTCTGTTAGTTTTGGACAGCTAACGCAACAAGCAGTTCAAAGCTATTCAAATGTTTCTTTGGAAATAAACCAATTATTATTAGAAAATTGTAATGATGGAGCGCTTTATGGTGATGCAAAATACTATGTAGGAGATTTTTCTACTTTATTTATAGCTAATCAATTCACAGTTCCGGCTGATACGGAATTTTCTTTGAGTGAACTTGAAATGTTTTATACTGTACCGACGGGAGCCTCTATTGTAAATGTTGAAATTCAGATTTTTACAGATGTTGATGGTTTGCCGGGTGAAATGATTCACGGAGAAATAGTTGAACCACTAAATTCTGATTTTTTCCAAAATATAAATTTTACAGGAGGAGAGACTGCTGAAGAGTATATTATTACATTCGATTTGTCGTCTTATCCGGTTTTGACTACAACTACTTCTTCTAAATACTGGGTAGCAACCAAACCTACGATTTCAACTGCTCCTGCCCGTCATATGGCACAAGACCTTACCAGAGACATCCCTACTATGTTGTTAAGAACTGCAGGATGGGGTCCGCTAGCGGTAACTATTGAACCGGATGTTCCTTTAGAAGTACCATTTTCTATAAGAGGTAATTGTGAAACAATGGGAACGGGAGAAACTTATGCGTCTTCTTTTAGCTTATATCCAAACCCTGTAAAAGATGTATTTAATGTGTCTTTGAAAAATGCAGATGTAAAAAGCATTTCAGTGACTAATCTTTCCGGACAGGTTGTAGCAACTTCTAAAAACTCAAGTGTAAATGTTTCTACTCTTCCAGCAGGTGTGTATGTGGTGAAAGTTTTAGATACTAAAGGAGGTGTTCATACTTCTAAAATTGTAGTAAAATAATATATAAACTTATATTTTATACGAACCACTCGGAAACGAGTGGTTTTTTTATTACTTTATCATGGGTTTGTCAGGTCAGGTTGAATGGCGAGACGAGAAACAATAGCCCATTTCGTTATAAATCAAAGTATAGGGATTTGATATGAGACATCACTGAAAGATTTCCGGCAACAGGAAAAAAATTAATCAGGAAAAGAAAAAAACAAATCGGTGCAGAATCATTCTGCACCGATTTGTTTTTTTGAATTATTAAAAATCAATTTCGACTGGTCAATTTAATTTACCAATACTTTTTTACGAATCAGGTGTTTTTCCGATTTTATGTTGATGATATATACTCCTTTTGGCAAACCTGAGAAATCTAAATTTGTCTTATTGTCAATTCTATTTAGAGATTGTTTTCTTACAAGTTTTCCTTCTGCCGAGTAAATGGCTACGTCTGCAGGTTCATCTATAAGCATACTTAATTTAGCAATTCCGCCTGAAACAGGATTAGGATAAATCAATGCGTTGTTATCATTACCGGAAACCTCTTCAACAGAGAGGCTGCTTTCAGTTACCGGAGACCTCCAGACGCCCCGTCCGTAAGTAGATATGACAACATGCCCTTCCACTGTATTTATTTCCAAATCGGTAACCCTGGAATGAGGTAAATTGGTGTTAAATAAAACCCATTCTGTAAGACTATCGTCTGTGTACCAAACAGCATTACGGGTAGCAATGTATATAGTGTTATTGGGTGAGTTTTTCTGGTGTGCGATTACATATTTGGTTTGAGAAGTAGGGAGATTCATTGTAATATTTTGCCAGGTCGCTCCATTATCTTCTGATTTGAATACCCTGGTTGAAGAAGTTACATATATAGTGGACGGAGTGTTTTGGTTAAATTCTATACTTGTTATAAAACCTCCCCAACCTCCTGTAGGAGGTGATAAGGTGGTGAAATCCAATGGATATGTATCTTGTCCTTCCGCTAAACGAACACTGTTACTATTTGCAACCAAAATACGTTTGTCGTTATTAGGGTCGACTCTTATATGATCTAACATGGGAGAAAATGTATTAGTAGAAGAAACTGTAAAGGCTCCGCCGGTGGAGCGATACAATTTAGAATATCCTGCATACATTATATTGGTGCTTCCATATTCCAAAGGCGTAATCCAGTTGCCGGATTCTGGCCCGTTAGCTACCCATGTGCCATTTCCTCCGGGATTTCCTGCATTGAACCGATATAGATAACCACCGAATTGTATAAACCCATAGTACAAATTGGAATTAACTGGGTTAATGGCTGCATCCATACCATCGGCTCCATAGAAATTAACCCAGTTGTTATCTACAAAAGCATAACCACCATTATCCTGTAAACCTCCTACAATTTTAGAGGAAGTCTCGGGAGCAACATCTATGCGGTAGAACTGACCTATATTAAGTCCGTTTTTAGTTTTATCTGAAAAGGTTGCTCCGTTATCTTCTGAAATATAAATTCCACCATCGGTTCCCGCATATAACTTGTTATTGAAAAATTTTAAATCATGTATGTCGGCATGGGTATAGTTTAGAGCATCCGGTTGATTCCATTCAGCTCCTCTTGTAAAGGAAGTCCCGCCATTCGTTGATTTCCAGACATTCAGCGTGCCTGTGAAAATTAACTCAGGGTCTGTATCTGAAGCAACCAAGGCCAGATCAAACCAGGCTTGCTGGCTTCCATCATAAATATCTGTTGTACTGTTTCTTACTTCAAATGTAGCCCCTGAATCGGTTGAACGTAACAGTGATTTGAACTGATCATTTTGAGTGGAAACCAATACATAAAGGTATTCGGGATTAGCTGCAGTTACATCGATAGCAGTCCTTCCTGAATTGGTTAGGGTCTGGATATCGGAAAAATTATCTCCTCCATCTGTTGATTTTAATAAAGTAATAGTACCTCCAATTTGTTGAACAATATAGATTACATCCGGATCATTGGGTTTTAACCGAATTTCTTTGACACGCCCCGCCTGGGTTTTGGTCCATGAAATACCTGCATCTGTAGTTTTGAAAAGACCTTCTGAACTCACAACCCATAAGGTATTGGAATTGGTTGGGTGTATATAAATTTCCCCCATAACAGAAGTTCCACCTGCAATAGTTGTTCCCGTAGGATTCCAGGAAGCACCTCCGTCAGTGGATTTATAAACTCCGATTCCATAGCTGTCCGAAGCATCTTCATCTCCGGTAGCGATATAAATGATATTTGAATTATTGTAATCCACTGCAATTCCTGAAACACCGAGAGAAGGCAAATATTCTGTTAAGGCATTCCAGGTTTCACCATGATCGGGAGAAACCCACAAACCGCCATCGGGAGCTCCTATGTATATTTTTTGAGGATCATTTGGGTCAACCAACGTCACATTTACTCTGCCCTGTCCCGAACTCCATGACCCCTGATTTGAATGTGTAAAAGGTCCGAGGGGAGTCCAGTTACTATCGTTGTCATTAACAGTTTTCCCCTGTTGCTGAAGGGCGAGCAATTCGTTCCAGCTTGCTGCAAGTTCCTGAGCAGCAGGAAGTGTTCCGTCTTCCTTTACTTCATATTTCCATAATTCTTTCCAACGCTGCATTTGTTTGAAACCACTCCCTCTTTTATTAGGATCTTTACCTTCCCAAAACGCTTCATAAGCGCTAACCTGGTCCGCAAATTTGTTTGAATTTGATTTTGCTTCCAAATGTGTTGGTGCGTTTAGTGACTGGTTTTCCTGTCCCAAACCGATGATGAACACATTTAACGACAAAAAGCCAATAAAGAATTTTCTCATTTTGCTAGTTATTTATAGATTTTTGTAAAGATAATTTATTAATTTAAATGAGTTTAAATTAATTCTGCAATAAAATATTAAGTTCTGCTAAAAAGAAATAAGTTTGTAGTCTTATTTTATCCGTTTATTTTATGAAATATATCTACGTATTATTTTTTGTCTTCACAGGAATAATTTCTTTTGCCCAAAATGAAAACTCATCGGAAGAGAATCTTTCGGAAGTACAATTGGAAGACGCTGTCATAACTCCTAATCGTTGGAGCAGTCCTCAATCCAATACAGCTCATAAAGTTGTATCGATTTTACCCGAAGATGTAGCGTTTGGAAACCCGCAAACCATTGCGGATTTATTAGGGAACTCGACTGAAGTATTTATTCAAAAAAGCCAGCTTGGAGGCGGAAGTCCTATGATCAGGGGTTTTTCTACCAATAGAGTGTTGATTTCAGTGGATGGAGTTAGAATGAACAATGCCATATTCAGAAGCGGAAATCTCCAGAATGTAATTGCGCTTGATGCAAACGTGATTGAGAAGACAGAAATTCTTATGGGACCTGGTTCGTTAATGTATGGAAGTGATGCCATAGGAGGGGTGATGAGCTTTTATACTTTGACACCGCAATTTTCCACGACGCAAAAAATGCTTTTTGACGGCTCATTGATGACACGTTATTCCACAGCAGACAATGAAAAAACGGCACATGCACATTTCAATATCGCAGGAAAGAAATTTTCATCACTTACGAGCTTTACTTTTTCTGATTTTGATGATTTGAAGATGGGAAGACATGGCCCGGATGAATACTTGAGAAATCATTATGTAATTCGAGAGAACGGAGAAGATGTACAAATCGAAAATGATGACCCTAGAAAACAAATCCAAACCGGATATGAGCAATACAACGTAATGCAAAAATTCAGATATGTACCCAATGAATCTTGGGACCTGAATTATGGATTTCATTATTCTGTAACTTCAGATGTGCCGCGTTACGACAGATTGCTGCGTTACCGAAATGAAACTTTACGTTCTGCGGAATGGTATTACGGCCCGCAAACCTGGATGATGAATAATTTAAGTGTAGAACATAAATCCGGTAAAGGTTTTTATAACAATGTAAAATTAAATTTGGCGCATCAGTTTTTTGAAGAAAGCCGTCATGACAGGGATTTTGGAAAAACTAACCGAACGGATCAGACCGAAAAGGTAAATGTATATTCTGCCAATCTGGATTTCCTGAAATCAATTAATCCGAAAAGCATATTGTATTATGGGGTAGAGACCTTATTTAATAAAGTGAATTCAACCGGAGAAATTACAAACGTTGAAGACGGGACTTCTGAAGAATTTTCTTCACGTTATCCGGACGGTGCTACCTGGAATTCTTATGCGGCTTACATTTCTTATGAATATAAACCAATTGAAAAACTGACGGTTCAGGGAGGATTACGCTACAATCATATTTCATCCAAATCTAAATTTAATTCCAGGTTTTATGATTTTCCATTTACGGAAGCAGTTATCGAAACAGGGGCTTTGACCGGAAATATCGGGATCAATTTTAGAGCAACAAATACCACCGAATTACGTGCGGGATTTTCAACAGGATTCAGAGCACCGAATATTGACGACATTGGGAAAATATTTGAATCAACGCCTGGTTCTGTAGTAATTCCCAACCCGGATTTGAAAGACGAATATGCATACAACGGCGAAATTAGTGTTACCCAAAAAATAGGCAAATTTGCCAAGATAGATGTTTCTGCGTTTTACACTGATTTGAAAAACGCGTTGGTTCGAAGAGATTTCACCTTGAATGGACAAGATTCTATTATGTACGGAGGAGAAATGAGCCAGGTGCAGGCTATTCAAAATGCCGCAAAAGCTTATGCATATGGTATTGAAGCACAACTGGAAGTTTATTTCACAAACGAATTGACTTTAAAAAGTTCAGTAAATTATCAAAAAGGAGAAGAAGAACTGGATAATGGAGACGAAGCACCTTTGCGTCACATCGCTCCATTGTTGGTAAGAGCAGGAATTCAATACCAAACCCAAAAATTCAGGACTGAATTGTATCTGAATTACAATGATGAAATTTCCAATGAAGATTTAGCACCGTCCGAACAAGAGAAAGATTATATGTATGCGATTGATTCCGAAGGGAATCCATATTCGCCATCTTGGTACACCCTCAATCTGAAAGGAATTTATAATATCAATTCAAATGTAAGCGTTTCTGCAGGTTGGGAAAATATCACCAATCAGCGTTACAGGCCTTATTCTTCAGGAATTGTCGCAGTCGGAAGTAATTTAATTCTCGCGGTTCGTTATAATTTCTAAGTTAAATATTTATATCCTTCTGACGAAGGAAAAATCCGGTAATTTGCGAGGTAATTATATAAATTTCTCGTTCCCGGAATGACAAGCTTACCATTTCGAATTTATAGAGTTCTAAATTTCGGCAGAAAACCCTAAATTTGTCGGCTTAGAAAGGTTATGATAGATCAGATTAAAAAATACATTGAAGAGGTCGAAAATTTTACGGCTCAGAATGCAGCAGAAGTAGAAGCATTTCGAATTAAATTCTTGGGAAAAAAAGGAATTTTGAATGATTTATTTGTAGAATTCAAATCTGTTCCCAATGAACAGAAAAAAGAATTCGGACAAGTTGTAAATCAATTAAAAAATGCTGCGACTGAAAAAGTAAATTCACTTAATGAATCTTTTTCCGGACAAGGAGAAGCCATATCTGAATTGGATTTGACCCGTCCAGGGGAAATAACTGAATTGGGTTCACGGCATCCGATCAATATTGTGAAAAACAGGATCGTTGATATTTTTTCAAGAATTGGATTTACACTTTCTGACGGACCTGAAATTGAAGATGACTGGCATAATTTTACTGCGTTGAACCTACCTGAACATCATCCGGCACGCGATATGCAGGATACATTTTTTATTGAACAAAATCCCGATATTGTTTTACGAACACACACTTCGTCGGTACAGATCCGGTACATGGAGCAGAATCAGCCGCCAATCCGGATTTTATCGCCCGGAAGAGTTTATCGTAACGAAGCGATTTCAGCTCGTTCACATATGATGTTTCATCAGATTGAAGGTTTATATATTGACAAAAATGTTTCATTTGCAGATTTAAAGCAAACTTTGAGCTATTTTACAGAAGCGCTTTTCGGGAAATCAAAAATCCGTTTGCGTCCTTCTTATTTTCCATTCACGGAACCGAGTGCTGAAGTTGATGTTTACTGGGGGCTGGAAACAGAAACCGATTACCGCATGACTAAAGGAACCGGCTGGTTGGAAATCATGGGCTGCGGGATGGTTGACCCAAATGTGCTCAAAAATGTGAATATCGACCCGGACGAATATACCGGATTTGCATTCGGAATGGGAATAGAACGAATTGCACTTTTGCTTTATCAGATTGGAGATATTCGTCTTTATACTGAAAATGATATTCGTTTCCTTGAGCAGTTTAAGGGAGAATTATTTTAATTTCCTGAATTAGAATTAAATGAATAGGACTCTTTTTTTAAGTGTATTAATTTTCAGTTTTGTTAAAATTCAGGCACAGGATAAAATTTTATATGGTTTCGGATTGGGACAGTTCAAGGAAGCAGTACATAACGAATTCAAATCTCCTTTTAAAACCGGAAGTTATGGCGATGGTTCCCAATATGAAATTTATCTGTTGAATCCTGACAAAAGTGCCTATATAGTTTTTGAATATAGTCCATTGTTTCCCGACACTGTTTGGTCCGTCCAGGTTTCAGGAAAAGACTCTACTGTTGATTTGGGATTTAAAGGTTTACGGCTGGGAGACGATAAAAACAAGGTAATAGAATTATTGGGTAACCCCGACCACATAACGCCTTTAGAAGGAGCAAGTGAATTATGGAGCTACGGAGCCGATTATTCTATTGAAATTTCAGAAGAGGGTAGATTTTCAAGCATTAAAATACTGCATAAATCAGAAGTGCCGGATGTGAACAAAATCCTTGATTTTGATAAAATTATTCAAATTTTACAGACCGGAGATAATGAACGGCTTGCAAAAATAATTTCACCCGGGATTGAGATTTACTACAGAGAAAAAACTTTGTTTTTTACAAAGTCATTAAAGAATGAAATCAAAAATGATTCTTCCAAAATTTTCTCAACTATAAAACAAATAAGTAAAGGGTTAGAATCGATTGATAAAAATAACCCATATATGCTGGAAGAAACCATGCGTATAGCTGAGGGACAAAACCCAATGCACGTAATCAAGGTTAAAACCGGTCATATCATCAAGGAAATAGTATTTGACTACCAAAATGGAGAATACCTTATCTGGGAAATAAAAGCCAATTAATTTACTACACATTATACGGCAAATGCCTTATTGTATCGGGTTTGGTATTGTGTAATCTTTGCACAAATTCTAAAACTTAAATTATGATTATCAGAGCTTTAATTTTGATTCTCTTCTCCACAACGTGGGTCTTAAATGCACAATCTCCCGGTATTCAATGGCAAAAATCTTTAGGAGGCGGTAATACCGAGATTGGAAATACAATTGTACAAACATCAGATGGTGGTTATATAGTAGCGGGTACAACGACATCAGAGGATGGTCATGTAAGTTCTTATCATGGCTTTTGGGATTTCTGGGTAGTAAAACTGGACTCGTCAGGAAATATTATTTGGGAAGAAACCTATGGCGGTTCAGCTTTCGATTATGCAAGAAGTATCATTCAAACTTCTGACGGAGGTTATGTAGTTGTTGGTGAAACAGAATCCAATGATGGTGACATTACTGAAAACAAAGGGGGAAAAGATATGTGGGTGATAAAATTAAATCCGGATGGCGTTATTGAATGGCAAAAGACCTACGGAGGTTCTAATTCAGATGCTGCATGGAGTGTTACACAAATCTCCGATGGTAGTTATATGATTGCAGGAAATTCTGCTTCAAATGACGGAGATGTTAGCGGGCATCATGGTAATGCAGGTTGGTTTGATTTTTGGCTGCTTAAAATTAATTCTGAAGGAAATATTCAATGGGATAAAAGCTTAGGAGGTACGCAAAGTGATGATGCCATGTCTGTAAAGCAAACTGCTGATGGAGGATATATAGTGGCTGGCAGAACCTATTCCAATGATGGAGATGTGACCGGATTTCATGGTGCTCCCGGAGGGTTCTCAGATATGTGGGTTGTGAAAACAGATGCGGAAGGTAACATGCAATGGCAAAAATGCTTGGGAGGAAGCAATGATGATGATGCACATGACATCATAATGACTAATGAAGGTGGATATTTGGTCGTAGGAAGAACCAAATCAAACAACGGTGATGTAAGTAATAATTATGGTTTTTGGGATGTATGGGTTGTTAATTTAGACGGTGAAGGCAATATGCTATGGGAAAAAAATTATGGAGGAAGTTCCGGAGAAGAAGCGCTTAGCATAGATAAAACCACAGACAACGGGTATGTAATTGCAGGTTATTCCAATTCTAATGACGGGGACGTCTCGGGGAATAATGGAAACTCAGATTTTTGGGTGTTTAAAATTAATTCTTCGGCAGAAATTATTTGGCGGAAATCAATGGGAGGTTCTAATAATGATGATGCTTCGGTTGTTAGGCAAACTTCTGACGGAGGGTTTATAATAGCTGGATCATCAGACTCTAATAATGGAGATGTTTCAGGAAATATGGGGCAGGCAGATATGTGGGTAGTGAAATTGAATTCAGAATTAAATGTTCAGGATCTTGCAAATTCAAGCCTCAGGATTTATCCTAATCCTGCTTCGAATATATTAAATATTCAGCATGATTTGATGATCAAAAAAATTATGGTAATAGATTTTACCGGAAAGGCTGTCATAAATAAACACATCAATTCGAATAAATCAACAATTGATATTTCGGCCATTCCCTCCGGCATATATTTGGTGCAGATTTATACAAATGATACTCCTGAAGTTGTGAAAATAATAAAGAAATAATTATATTAATATACATTGATTTGTCAAATCCCTCATAGATAAAAAATTTCTGAGGGATTTTTATTTAAGTCTTTTTATGAAAAAATAATTTATGATTCGAGAATAAATTCGGAGGGAAAATTGCAGCTAAATCTTTCACGACCTACTCAGGTTTGAATTGTTTAGCTGCAATTGTCATTCTGAACGAAGTGAAACAGAATCGAAGAATCTGATGGATTTCGAAGAAAGATTTTAAGATTTCTCCTATTGTTGAGATAACAACAAATCTTTAAAAATTAAACAAATCTTTTACCGGAATATCTAAAGCTTTAGCAATGGCTTCTGCAGTACTGATAGATGTATTAAGAATCCCGCGCTCAATACGGCTGATTTGGGAAATCTCCACGCCAATGGTAAACGCAAGCTTTTCTTGTGTAA
>CAZKOC010000019.1:0-19617 GCA_964554275.1 uncultured Weeksellaceae bacterium | reverse complement strand
TACATTTGCAACCCAAATTAAAAATTATATAAATGACTCATTACGAAACTGTTTTCATTTTAACTCCCGTTCTATCTGAAGGTCAGGTGGAGGAAGCAGTTAAAAAAGTGGAAGATTTCCTGAAAGAAAATAACGCGGAAATCGTAACAAAAGAGAATTGGGGCTTGAAAAAATTAGCCTACTCAATTCAGAACAAGCGCAATGGTTTTTACCATTTGATGGAATTCAAAACTGATAACCACGAATTGGTTAGCGGTTTGGAACTGATGTACAAACGCGACGAACGTATGCTTCGCTACCTTACTGTGAAATTGGATAAACACGGAGTAGATTGGGCTGAAAAACGCAGAACAAAATTAAAATCACAAAAGTCTAACGCTTAAAAACTAAAAAAAATGGCTATAGATGAATTAGCAAAAAAAGCAGCGGAAGGTGGTGAAAGCCAGATTCGTTATTTATCACAATTAGATATACAAACGCAAACGACAAAAAAATTCTGTCGTTTCAAGAAATACGGAATCAAATACGTAGATTATAAAGATCCTGATTTCTTATTACAATTTGTAAATGAGCAAGGGAAGATTCTTCCTCGCAGATATACAGGAACTTCTCTGAAATACCAACGTAAAGTTTCTACCGCTATCAAGCGTGCACGTCATTTGGCTTTGATGCCGTTTGTAGGCGATCAGTTAAAATAAGTAAAACCTAAAAGATAAAGATAAAATGGACATTATATTAAAACAAGATGTAGAAAATTTAGGTTTTGAATTTGAAATCGTTTCTGTAAAACCGGGATATGCCCGTAACTTCTTGATTCCTCAGGGAAAAGCCGTTATTGCAACTGCAAAACAAAAAGAGGAATTGAATAAAGTTTTGGAAGCACGTAAGGCCGAAGAAGCATCATTGATTGCTGCAGCCACTGAAAAATCTTCTAAATTAAACGGTTTGGAAGTTAAAATTGAAGCTAAAGTAGGCTCAGGCGATAAATTATTCGGCTCTGTAAACAATAGTGATTTGGCTGATGCTTTGAACAAAGCGGGTGTTGAAATTGAAAAGAAAAACATCAAAATTCCTGGAAATACAATCAAACGTATCGGGAAAAGTACTGCTAAGATCCGTTTTCACAGAGAAGTAGAAGTAGATTTTGATTTTGAGGTTGTTGCTGACCAGGAATCCATCCAACGTGCTGAAGCTGCTGCAAAAGCAAAAGCTGAAGTTGCAAGAATGGATGCTGAAAGACAGGCAAACGCAAATAAATCAGAAGATACAGGTTTCAATTATGACAACCCGTTGTTGACATCAAAACCAAAAGAAGAAGTGAAAGTTGAAGAAGAAGCTCCGGCTGCTGAAACACAAACTTCTGAAGAAGCTTAATTTAAGTTTTTCAATATAAATTTGAAGCCACCTTTTCAGGTGGCTTTTTTATTTTTATACAATCTCCGCACTTAAACCTCTGTGCAATAATTCAACACACATAGGTTCCAGAAAATCAAAACTTCCTGATTTTACATCACACTTTCCCTTATAGTGAATAAGCCAGGTACATTGTTCCGCCTGTTCAACAGTATGGTCACAAATTTCGATCAGGGACTCAATTACAAAATCGAAAGTATTCACATCATCATTGTGGAGGAGGAGAATTCTTTTTTCCTCTTCCGATACGAGGACATCAACTTCATATTCCTCTTTCCAAAGAGGTTTTACAGAAAAATTCATTGCTTAATTTTTTACAAACCGGAGCGCAATCCATTCATTTCGTTGTTTTTTGGAAATAAATTTCAAGCCATTTTGACTACACACTTCTACGATGTCATCAAAATCTTGTTCCATCAAACCGCTGAGGATCAATTCTCCTTCTGCAAAGTTAAGGACTTTTGCATATTTAGGAACGTCTTCCATCAATATATTTCTTTGAATGTTGGCTATGATGGTATCAAAAGTCTTATCACCTAAAATGCCCGCGTCACCTAACCGGATGTTTAATTCCACATTATTCCTTTCGGCATTTTCTTCTGAATTTTCCGTTGCCCATTCATCAATATCAATGGCTTCCACATATTTAGCGCCACGTTTTTTAGCCAGGATTGCCAAAATGGATGTCCCGCAGCCCATATCCAGCACATCTTTATCTTCCAAATCAAGTTCAACTAAGTATTCAACCATCAAATGCGTAGTTTCGTGATGTCCCGTTCCGAATGACATTTTTGGCTGAATGACTATTTCATATGGGATTTCAGGTCTTTCGGGGTGAAATTCCGCACGGATGTAACATTGGTCATTTACCAAAATAGGTTGGAATCCTGATTCCCATATTTCGTTCCAGTTTACTTGTTCAATTTCGGTTTTTATGTATTCTATTTTAGCCTCATTTAAAATCTGGATTCGTTCCAAAACTTCATTTTCATTGTCTGAATCTTTTTTTACATAGGCATTCATTCCACTTTCAGTATCTTCAAAACTTTCAAACTCGCATTCGGACAAAAGTGCCAAAAAAATTTCACGCCACGGTTCAAGTGGCGTGATGGTAAAGTTGTATTCTATGTAATTCATTTTTGTTTTTTCTTCACAAAGTAAAATTAACTTCTTGCTGCTATAATGGTTGTGAAATCTTCAAGTTTAAGAGATGCTCCGCCGACAAGTGCACCATCTATATCATATTGTTGAAACAAATCACGGGCATTCCCGGCATTTACACTTCCACCATACAAAATACTTGTACTGTTTGCGATTGAAATTCCGTGTTCCGCTCCGATAGTTTTACGGATAAAATCGTGCATTTCCTGAGCCTGGTCAGGAGAAGCCGTTCTTCCCGTGCCAATCGCCCAAACTGGTTCATAAGCAACTATCAAGTCTTTGAGATTATCAGAGTCCTGGCGTTCCAGAGCTACTGTAACCTGTTCTTTTACAACTTCAAAATGTCTTCCGGACTCCCTGTCTTCAAGTTTTTCCCCAACACATAGGATCGGCGTCATTCCACGCTCATAAAGATGCGTAATTTTTTTTCCGATGTATTTATCCTGTTCATGATGGTACTCCCTTCTTTCCGAATGCCCTACAATGCTGCAGTTGATACCTATGGACATAAGTTGCTCTGTGGAAACATCTCCGGTATAGGCGCCATTGGGCATAGCTGAAACATTTTGAGAAGCTACACGTATTTTGCTGTTTTTTAAGTCTTTTTCAATTTGTTCCAAGTAAAGATGGGTGGGGGCAATAATGATATCAACGGAAGGTTTATTTGCGTGTACCCATGTGTTTAAGCGAAGCGCCAACTCTCTTGCTTGTTGAAAAGTCAGGTTCATTTTCCAGTTGCCTGCAACAATTTTTCTTCTCATATATGTATAATTTTCAGGTTTCATGATTTCTGATTGAACATTATAAATTTAATCCAATTTTAGATGTTAAAAAAATCTAAATTGTAAATTTTTGAAAAAAAGACAAAAATCAGTTTAGCCTGACTTTCGGATCTAAAATTCCATATAAAATATCTACCAAAATATTGATGAAAATAAAAGTGCTTGCAATAACCAGAACCGCTCCCATGACAACAGGTAAATCCAATGTATTCAAAGCATTAACGATTTCTTTCCCCAATCCGTTCCAGCCAAAAATAAATTCTACAAATACAGCTCCCGCCAACATGGAAGCAAACCATCCGGAAGTCGCGGTAATTACAGGATTCAATGAATTTTTCAAAGCGTGCTTCCAAATTACTTTTCGTGAACTTAAACCTTTTGCATAAGCTGTTCTGATATAATCCTGATTTAAAACTTCTAAAAGCGAATTTCTTGTAAGCTGCGTAATTACAGCCAGCGGACGAATTCCCAAGGTCAGGGCAGGGAGGATTAGATTCTTGAGTGTCAAATGTTTTCCTTCTCCCATATCATCTATTTCATACAAGCTTCCGGTCATTGAAAATCCGGTAAGGTCATGTAACAAATAAGCAAAAATATAAGCAACGATAATCGCTGAAAAGAATGAAGGAATGCTCATGCCAAAACTTGTGATTATCAGCAAGGCACGATCAATCCAGCTGTCTTTTACAAGCGCAGACCATATGCCTAATAGAACTCCCGCTATAATAGCAAAAGTAATGGCAGAAACGGCTAAAAGAATCGTATTGGGCAACGTTTCTTTGATGATGTCTGTAACCGTTTTTCCTTGTTTTTGGAAAGAGACCCGCATATATGGATATTTCAACAGCAGGGTGGAATTTCCTATGATAAATAATTTGACTCCTTCATATTTTCCTGATTCTGTAAAAGTATAAGAAGTGGATGAGTTAGAATGAAGAGAAACAGGGGAGAGATCATTCAAATAAAAAAGGTATTGTTTCCAAAGCGGCTGATCCAATCCTAAATTTTTTCGAATTTGAGCAAGTTGTTCCGAATCTTCTTTCTGGTCGAGCATCATTCGGGCCGGATCCCCTGGAAGTATTGTAAATAAAAAGAATATAATCGTTATCACACCAAGAAGTGTAATGAATCCGTAGAAGATTTTATTGGCGAGATAACGGAGCATAATTATTTTAATGAACTCAAAATATCCTCAGCGTCCGGCATCGGGTTATCGTGAAACTTCTCTACCACAATCCCTTTTTTCAAGGTAATGATCCCCGGGTTGTTTCTGATAATGGTTTTTAAAGTCGTTTGGTCAACATAGCAATAAGGAAACTTTGCATTTTCTATGTCAGAATTTGTCAATGTAATTACGCTGGCTTCTCCTGATAATTTTTTGTACAATTCATTCAAATGTTTAATTTCTTTTGAACTTAACTTTTCCGCAAATGGAACTATGAAAAACACAGCTTTAGGTTCTGTCAGATAAAATTCCGTTTTATCTTCGCCGTCACAGTCCAGAACGAAATCATGGATCGGTGGTTCGTATCCTGTAGAAATTTGTTTGCTTTCCGTCTTTTCTACATCCATTTCCCATGGCGTTCCTTCCTCATACCATTTTACATTATTTGTATATTCAGTATCAGTAATTTGTACGACTTCTCCCGAAGTTTTGTTTTTCATTGTATAGAGTACCTGGTATTTTGGAGGAGCTAATCCCAATTCTTCCGCAGATTTCATTCCTTCAGAAATATTTTTCCCGACGGCATAAGCCCTGAAATCAATCAAAGGAAGATAACTGATTCCGGTATAAGCGATCCATCCGCACAAAAACAAAATAACTGCGCTGATCGTATAATTGGCTTTTGATTTTTTTATAATTGGTCGGATATGTTTATGCCCGATAAAAATAAACAGAATTAAAACCAATAAGATTATATCCTTTGTAAATGATTCCCAGGGCGTTAATTTCATCGCGTCACCAAAACAACCACAGTCTGTAACCTTATTGAAATAAGCTGAATAGAAAGTTAAAAAAGTGAAGAATATAATCAAGATAAGCAGGCTCCAGCGTGTGAATTTTCTAAAAATTCCCAGCAATAAAAACACACCGAGCATAATTTCAAAAATGCTGAAAAAAGTAGCCTGAGACAAAGCCAAATCGTGTAAAAATGAAATATTGAATACATCCGGCGCGAAATATTCTTCCAGTTTATAACCAAATCCGATCGGATCAATTGCTTTTACGAATCCGGAAATGATGAATATAATTCCGACAATTACTCTGCAAATCTGTACGATGTATTTCATTTTAAATATTTTAATGTATTATCATTCTGGCGAAGGAACAATCATAGATATAGATTCCTCGTGCCTCGGAATGACATCAATTCTTCTAATTTTTCAATAATATAAGCGCAAAAACCGCATAATTAATCATATCAAGGTAATTTGCGTCCAGACCTTCAGAAACCAAAAGTTTACCTTGATTATCTTCAATTTGTTTGATGCGTAAAATCTTTTGCAATATCAGATCTGTGATGGAACTCACACGCATTTCTCGCCATGCTTCGCCATAATCATGATTCTTGTTTTGCATTAATTGAACAGCCTTACTTACTTGTTTATCAAATTCTTGTAAAGATTTTTCTATAGAAAAATCAGGTTGGTTTGCAGTTCCATGCTCCAACTGAATCAGTGCAATGATGGAATAATTAATAATACCTATAAATTCACTTTCTTCACCTTCATCCACTTTCCGTTCCGATTTCTCCTGCAAACTTCTGATCCTGTTCGCTTTTATATAAATCTGATCCGTAAGTGATGACAACCTGAGAATTCGCCATGCGGCACCGTAATCGTGCAGCTTTTTTTCAAACAACGTTCTGCATTCTGAAATAACGGATTGGTATTGCTCTAATGTTTTTTCCATAACTTCGTTTCCGAACCAAAAATAGTGGTTACGTTTTAATTAACCATAAGATTATGCAAATTAACTGTAAAGGAAAACTTATTGATTTGTCTGAACCCAAAGTGATGGGAATTCTCAACATAACTCCGGATTCTTTTTATGACGGAGGAAAAAATAATGAAAAAGACAATGCCCTGATTCAGGTAGAAAGTATGTTAAAATCGGGAGCCGATTTTATAGATATTGGTGGAGTTTCTACCAAACCCGGAGCGGAAATGGTTTCTGAATCTGAAGAATTAAACCGCGTTATTCCTATTATGGAATTAATTTTGAAAGAGTTTCCCGCTACAATCATTTCAGTTGATACTTATCGGGCGGAAGTCGCAAAAGAATCTGTTTCCACCGGTGCAGCAATCATCAATGATATTTCCGCGGGAAACCTGGATGACAATCTTTTGCAAACCGTTGCTGAATTAAAAGTTCCTTATATTTTGATGCATATGCAGGGAACCCCGAAAACCATGCAGCAAAACCCGGTTTATGAAAATGTGGTTTTGGAGATCAATCAGTTTTTTTCAGAAAAGATTTTTCAGTTAAAACAATTAGGAATCAATGATATAATTCTCGATCCGGGTTTCGGTTTTGGAAAAACGGTAGAACATAATTATGAATTAATAAAAAATCTCGATTTGATCGGATTTGGAGATTATCCTTTGCTCGCTGGTATTTCAAGAAAATCAATGATTACGAGATTGTTTAACATGAAACCTGCCGAAGCACTTAACGGAACGAGCTTGCTCAATTTTTACGCTTTACAAAAAGGAGCAAAAATACTTCGGATCCACGATGTGAAAGAAGCTCGTGAAGCCATTAAAATTTGGGAAATGTTGCAATAATTAAAAATAAACTTGCAAAATCAATTATTCTTACACGATATTTGCACCTGAAAAGCTCAATGACTTACTGAAATGTTATCAAGAAAGGTGGAGGGAATAGACCCTGTGAAACCTTAGCAACCCTTTGCCCGTCAAAGAAGGTGCTAAATTCTACTCTTTTAACTTTTAAAGTTGAGATAGATAACGAAAACCAATGTTGCCATTTCCGGCACCATCCATTTTTCTTTATAACAATTTTTTACTGAGTTCTGCCGTAAAGGCAAGATTTGATTTTGGAATAAATTGATTAATAAAAGAAAAATGAGTAATATTTCACAGATAGAAACAGAATTAAGCAAGAGGATTCTAATTCTCGATGGTGCCATGGGAACCATGTTGCAGCGATATAATTTTTCCGAAGAAGATTTTCGTGGAGAACGTTTTAAAGATTATCACTTGTTTTTAAAAGGAAACAATGATTTACTATCCTTAACCCAACCGCAGGCAATTGCAGAAGTTCACTACGCTTATTTGGAAGCCGGAGCAGATATCATAGAAACCAATACATTTTCAGGAACTACCATAGCAATGGCGGATTATGAAATGGAAGATCTAGTATATGAATTAAATTATGAGTCGGCAAAAATTGCTCGAAAAGCTGCAGATGAATTTATGAAAATAAACCCCGCAAAACCCAGATTCGTAGCTGGAAGCATTGGGCCAACAAATAAAACCGCCAGTTTGTCTCCCGACGTAAATCGTCCCGAGTTTCGTGGAATTACTTTTGAAGAATTAAGAATTGCTTATAAACAACAGACCGAAGCCCTAATCGAGGGCGGAGTTGATATTCTTTTGGTCGAAACAATCTTTGATACGTTAAATGCTAAAGCAGCTTTATTTGCTATTGACGAAGTTTTTGAAGAACGAAATATCCAAATCCCGATCATGGTTTCCGGAACCATTACTGATGCTTCAGGCCGCACGCTTTCCGGGCAGACTGTAGAAGCATTTCTCATTTCGATTTCACACATTCCGTTATTAAGCGTGGGATTCAATTGTGCTTTGGGCGCAGACCAGTTAAAACCATATTTGAAACGATTATCAGAAAATACGGATTTCTTTGTCTCAGCATACCCAAATGCCGGATTGCCCAATGCTTTTGGGGAATATGACCAAACCGCAATAGAAATGCAAAAATTAGTAAAAGAATATCTTGAAGAAGGATTGGTCAATATAGTGGGAGGCTGTTGCGGGACCACTCCTGACCATATAAAATTAATGGCTGAAATTACTCAAAATTATCAACCAAGAATTCAAAACCTAACAATTTAAAATGCAGAATAAACCCAATAGATACTTGAAACTTTCCGGATTGGAACCTTTAATCGTTTCGCCTGATAAAAACTTCATCAATATTGGAGAACGAACAAATGTGACCGGTTCAAGGAAATTTTTGCGTCTCATTCGTGAAGAGCAATATGAAGAAGCTCTTGAAATAGCACGAGGACAGGTAGATGGCGGAGCACAGATCATCGATATCAATATGGACGAAGGAATGCTCGATGGTGTGAAATCAATGGTCACATTTTTAAATTTAATCGTTTCCGAGCCAGATATATCCCGTGTACCGATTATGATTGACAGCTCCAAATGGGAGATCATAGAAGCAGGATTGCAGGTTGTCCAGGGAAAATGTATCGTGAATTCAATAAGCTTAAAAGGTGGAGAGAGTGAATTCATTCTTCAGGCAAAACTGGTCAAACGCTATGGAGCAGCGGTTATTGTAATGGCATTTGATGAAGGAGGTCAGGCTGATACTTATGAAAGGCGCATAGAGATTTGCAAACGTTCGTATGACATTTTAGTAGATGTGGTGAAATTTCCTCCTGAGAATATCATTTTCGATCCAAATATTTTTCCCGTTGCAACCGGAATGGATGAACACCGTCAAAATGCACTTGATTTCTTCAGAGCCACAAAATGGATTCGAGAAAATCTGCCTTATGCTAATGTTTCAGGTGGAGTGAGCAACGTTTCTTTTTCATTTCGTGGAAATGATATCGTACGGGAAGCCATTAATTCTGCATTTTTATATCATGCAATTCAATATGGAATGACAATGGGGATTGTGAATCCCGAAATGCTTGAAGTGTATGATGACATTCCCCGAGAGCTTTTGAATTATGTGGAAGACGTTTTATTCGACAGAGGAGACGATGCTACGGAAAGATTACTTGAATATGCGGAAAGTATAAAAGATCAGAAAAAGGAGGGAGCGTTAGAAAATGAGCTTTTAGCCTGGCGGAAATTGCCTCTGCAGGAAAGAATCACTCATGCTTTGGTAAAAGGAATAGATAATTTTATTGTAGAAGATACAGAGGAAGCACGTTTAAGTGTGTCTAAACCCATTGAAGTCATAGAAGGAAATTTAATGATAGGAATGAATGTAGTAGGGGACTTATTCGGAAGTGGAAAAATGTTCCTGCCGCAAGTAGTGAAATCGGCTCGTGTGATGAAAAAAGCTGTTGCTTATCTGCAGCCTTTTATCGAAGCGGAAAAGAGTGGAAGGCAAGAATTTGCTGGAAAGGTTCTTATGGCAACCGTAAAGGGCGATGTACACGATATAGGTAAAAATATTGTCAGCGTCGTTCTGGGCTGTAATAATTATGAAATTGTGGATTTAGGCGTAATGGTTCCGCCGGAAAAAATTATTGCGGCAGCAAAAGAACATCAAGTTGATATAATAGGTCTAAGCGGTTTAATTACCCCATCCCTTGACGAAATGGTTACACTTTCCAAAGAATTGCAGAAAAATAATTTCAATGTCCCCTTACTGATTGGCGGCGCAACGACTTCCAAAGCGCATACGGCAGTAAAAATTGCCCCTAATTATCATTCCGTTGTACACATTAACGACGCTTCCAAAGCGGTAACGGTTGTTGGTGATTTATTGAATGGAAATAACCAGATATTCAAGGACCAAATTCGTGAGGAGTACGAAAAACTTCATGAGCAATTCCTGAAACGAGGAAAGCAAAAAGATTATTTATCGATTGAAGAGGCGAGGAAAAATAAATTTAAGATTGACTGGAACAATTCAAAAATCACAAAACCAAATCAATTGGGAATTCATATCATTGAAGATTTTGATATTACCCAATTAGAGAATTATATCGACTGGTCACCATTTTTCAGAAGCTGGGACTTACACGGGAGATATCCTGATATTTTGAAAGACAAAATTGTAGGTGAAAATGCAAAGGAATTATTTAAAGATGCCCAAACATTATTGGAGAAAATTTTCAACGAAAAATTGCTTACGGCCAAAGCCATTTATGGACTGTTTCCCGCAAATGCTGTAAACGATGATGATATTGAAATTTATGATGAGTCAGGTAAAATTCAAACTGCGTTTTTAACACTTCGCCAGCAATCCAAAAAATCAAAAGAAGGTGTCTATAATTACGCCTTGGCAGATTTTGTCGCGCCGAAAGATTCAGGTGTGACAGATTACATGGGATGTTTCTGTGTTACGACCGGATTTGGAACGGAAAAACTTGCAAAAGCGTATGAAGCTGCGCATGATGATTATAACTCAATCATGATAAAAGCACTTTCAGATCGTTTGGCAGAAGCATTTGCAGAATATTTACATGAACGGATTCGTAAAGAATTCTGGGGATATGATTCTAATGAAAATTTAACCAATGAAGATTTGATTTCAGAAAGCTATAAGGGAATCCGTCCGGCACCGGGTTATCCGGCATGTCCTGACCATCTGGAAAAGAAAACCATTTGGAAATTATTGCAGGTCGAAGAAAATATCGGAGTACAGCTTACTGAAAGCCTGGCAATGTGGCCGGCATCGAGTGTGAGCGGATATTATTTCGGAAATGAAAAGGCAAAATATTTCGGTGTGGGAAAAATAACTTCTGATCAGGTGAAAGATTATGCAAAAAGAAGAAATATAAGTAATGAAGAAGCCGAAAAATGGCTTGCGTCCAACATCGCCGACAACGAATAATTAATAAAAAAAAGCGAATTTCGAACTTCGAATTTCGCAAAATGAAAAACATGAAAGTAACAGAACATATTCAAAATGCCAACGGAAAAACGCAATTTTCCTTTGAAATTTTACCACCGCTAAAAGGACAAAACATTCAGTCTATTTTTGACCATATTGACCCATTGATGGAGTTCAATCCTCCTTTTATCGATGTTACTTATCACCGTGAAGAATACATTTACAAAGAGCAGGAAAATGGATTGCTCAAAAAGCACATCGTAAAAAAACGCCCCGGCACAGTTGGGATTTGCGCAGCAATTCAAAATAAATATAAGGTAGATGCAATACCACATATCCTTTGTGGCGGTTTCACAAAAGAAGATACTGAAAATTTCCTGATAGATCTGGATTTTTTGGGAATTGAAAACGTAATGGCATTGCGCGGTGATGCAGTAAAGAATGAAATTTATTTCAGGCCTGAAAAAGAAGGAAATGCTTATGCGGGAGAGTTGGTATCACAGGTTCAAAAGATGAATCAGGGAATTTATCTGGATGAAGAAATGCAAAATTCCAGTTCTACCAGTTTTTGTATTGGAGTAGCCGGTTATCCTGAAAAGCATATGGAAGCGCCTAACCTGGATAGCGATCTTCATTTTTTGAAAAAGAAAATCAAGAATGGCGCCACATATATAGTGACTCAAATGTTTTTTGATAACGGGAAATTCTTTGATTTTGTTACTCGTTGCCGGAAAGAAGGAATTGAAGTTCCCATCATTCCCGGATTGAAACCGATTACCACCAAACAACAAATTAATTTAATTCCGCACCGTTTTCATGTGGATTTACCTGATGAATTAATCATCGAAATAATCAAATGCAAAGACAATAAAGAAGTTCAGCAAGTAGGAGTGGAGTGGACAATCCGGCAATCCAAAGAGTTGCAAAAAGCTGGAATACCTGTACTACATTATTACTCTATGGGAAAAAGCGATGCGATAAAAGCAATTGCAAGCAAGGTTTTTTAATTATCCTTTACCGTCTCATACAGATAACGGATCATCCCATCTGAAATCCCGATCTTAGGAACGTGGATTTGCTTGGCCCGTGACCATTTCATTACCTTAGTATATATTTCCAAAGCATATTCCACCACATCTGCACGGTCCGGTTTCATATTGAGTTCTTTCAATCTTTGTTCATAGCTCATATCCCTCACTTGCCTGTACCGGCTTCTCAGGTAAGCACCTTTTAGCGGTTTTCCCAATTGAACTCCCGAATATTTATAAACATGATTGATGTTTCCGCCGGAACCGATTAAATCTACCTCATGCTGACGTACATTTTCTTCGATCCATTTTTTTATTTGCGGATAAGTAGATTTTTCTACCTTCCCTTCCAGCAAACGTACAGTCCCGATAGGAAAAGAATGTGAGATGCTGACCTTGCCATTGGCAATAAGCGTCAGTTCTGTACTGCCCCCACCTACATCAACATAGAGATAATTATTTTGGTCTAATATGAAATTTTGTAATTCTGTCGCGAAAATTAATTCAGCTTCAGTATTCCCGTCTATTATTTCAATTTCAACTCCCGTTTTTTTTGCGATTTTCCTGGCTACTTTTTTTCCATTTCCCGCCTCGCGCATTGCGGAAGTTGCATAGGCCAGACAATGTTCAACGCCATAAATATCCATCATTAACTTATACGCTTTCATTGCATCACCAAGGCGTTCTGTATTCTTATCAGAAATATTTTTGTCCTTGAAAACATCTTCACCCAGACGAATCGGCATCCTTACCAGGCTTGTTTTGTTAAAAACCGGTATGCTTCCCGGGATTTCATATACATAGTTTATCAATAACCTCACGGCATTTGATCCAATATCAATCGCGGCTAACTTTCTTATTTTCATCTTGTCAATATTTCAGAATTTCCGACAGGCATTTCATAGTTTTCATTTAATTCATACAAATAGTTGTACGTGGCAAATTGTGAGCGTAACGACGGAAGGTCATTGATTCTGTAATCCAAACTAAAATCCATATCATGATACCTCGCTTTTACATTGTCATTGAAACTAAGCTCAAAAGTATCCGTCACCATTTTTTTGAGTTCAGGGTCATAGATAGGGCAGGCAACTTCTACCCGATAATCCAGATTGCGTTCCATCATGTCTGCAGAAGAGATAAACACCCTGTCGTCACCTCCGTTTTTGAACCAATAGATGCGGGGGTGTTCCAAAAATTTATCAATTACACTTATTGATTCAATATTTTCGGAAAGCCCTTCCATACCCGGAATCAGACAATGAATTCCTCTTACCACCAATCTGATATTGATACCTTCGGCTGATGCTTTGTAAAGCAAGTCTATGATTTCCTTATCACTTAAACTGTTTAATTTTAAATTGATTCCCGATGGCAGCCCTCTTCTGTGATTTTTGATTTCTTTTTTTATGAATTTTATAATTTTCTTTCTGGTATGAATGGGTGATACCAAAAGATGTTCATAAGACTGTACCAGATAGTTGGCATCAAAAAACCTGAATACCTGCTGGATTTCTTCCGTAATTTCCTTTTGCGATGTTAAAAGAGTATAATCAGTATAGAGTTTTGCAGTTCCGGCATGGAAATTTCCCGTACTTATAAAAGCATATTCGGTTGCCATACCTTTTTCAGGGAGCCTTTCTATATAGCCAATTTTGGAATGCACTTTGAGTCCGGGGACACCAAAGATTACATTGACCCCTGCATCCTGCAATAATTTTGACCATTTTACATTGTTGGCCTCATCAAATCTTGCGCGTAATTCTAAAATCGCGGTTACTTTTTTTCCATTTCTGGCCGCGTTTATGAGCGCACTCATTATTTGAGATTCACTGGCAACTCGGTAGATGGTAATTTTGATTTTGGTTACTTTGGGATCTATTGCGGCTTCCCTCAAAAATTTCAAAAAAACCGAATAATCATGGTAAGGTGCAAATAGCAAATGATCCTCGTTTGAAATAGCCTCAAAATGGTTTTTATATTTCTGGATACTTTTTAAAAGTATAGGTTCTATTTTTTCATATTCCAAATCTTTTCTGTCAATATTTGGAAATTTCATCAAATCTCTTTTGTTGTGGTATTTTCCCCCTGGATTAATGCTGTCATAATCATCTATGCTCAGTTTTTTCAGAAGGAATTCCAAAGTGTCTGTTGCAATCTCCCTGTCATAAACTATTCGTACAGGCTCACCTTTTCTCCTTCCCTCAAGGCTTCTGGCTACTTTCTCAAGCAGACTGTTTTCCAAATCGTTGTCCATGTCCAATTCAGAATCACGGGTAATTTTGATGGAATGTGCTTCGATGAAATCAAATTTGAACACTTTGAAAATATCATTCAAATGGTAACGGATGACGTCCTCTATGTACATTACATATTGGTTTTCTCCTATTTTCGGTAACTTTATAAATCTTGAAAAAATATGAACAGGAATATCAATCAGGGCATAACTGGCTTTTTCTGAATTGGTAAATTTTACCGCAAGATAAAATGCACCGTCACGTATAGAAGGAGCTTTAAGCTTTTCCTGCAGCATATAAACACCAATAGAATGACTCAATTCCGCGTTGAAATACTGGGAGACAAAAGGAATATATTCTTTGGGGATATTCTGGTCATTAATGAAGTAGATGTTTTGCTGCTCCAGTTCCATCAATATTTCATCATACAAACGGTCATATTCATTTCGTTGTACGGCAACTATTTCATTGATTTCCTCTATCAGCTCCTCATCTGACTGATCTTCAATTATATTTTTATAGCCTTTGCTTTTCAATTGTATAGAGCGCAGAAGGGCAGAGTAGCGGACAGAATAAAATTCATCTAAATTGTTAGAATAAATTCCTAAAAATCTAAGTCTCTCCAATAACGGGACATTAGGGTCGGCAACCTCTTGCAGAACTCGCGCGTTGAAACGCAGCCAGCTTGTTTCCCTGTTTACATATTTTACATCCATTATAATTCTTTGGGTTTTAGGATTGACCGGGTAACTCCTTTTTCTATTTTGCTCCAGCTATCGGTATCAAATTCCAGCCATGCAACACCTGAAGTCGGCAGATTATCTATGTATTGATTTCCCATCCGGTTTACGAATTCAGTAAAGGCTTCATTGTGGCCAAATAAAATTACAGAATCAAAATCATCGTTAAAATTTTTAACCACTTTCAGTAAATCAAAAAATGAAAAGGTATAGAGATTGTCAATTATTTCAGTTTCAGCAACACCGGGAAAATAAGTGGAAGTAATTTCCGCAGTTTTTTTTGCCCTTGTAGCCGAGCTTGAATACCATTTTTCAATTCGAAAAGGTAATGTCTCTCCTAATTTTTCAGCAGATTTCAAGGTTCTTTCCACACCAATTTGTTCCAAATCACGCTCTCTGTCATTTATCGGCTGGTCCCAGCGGCTTTTTGCATGTCGAAAAAGAATTAACTGTTTCATTTTATGTTATTAAACGTTTACTTTTTGTGACTGTATGATATTTAAAATTTTATTTGATTTTGAAATAACCTCTTCATCAGCCCAGTTCAGTGAAATAGGAAAAGAAATGGTTCTTGCAATTATTTCATCGGAAACAGAAAAATCCTGATTTTCATAATCCGGCAAGAAATTCCTGTGTTCTTCATAAAGCCATTTTTCGCTTTTCAAATTTTTAAAATGTTCCCATTTTCTTACATAATGCCAGTTGTTATCGAACCAATATGCACATCCTATCCCATTTTCTTTTAATTCTTTAGCTGTGCTTCTTGCAGTATTTTCATCTCCTAAAAAAATTGATAAAAAGGAAGCATTATCACCAGACTCATCAGGGATTTTTCTGAATCCTATAGACTCGTCCTGCATCAAAATTTCTTTCATTTTGGATTTAATTCTCTTTTGTTTATCCAGCATTAAATCCAATTTTCTCCACTGTGCCAAACCAATCGCCGCATTCAGTTCTGAAATCCTGAAATTCAATCCCAAAATAGGGTGGCTCTCCGCACCACGTTCATTTCCAGTATGATCGTGTCCGTGATCCGTAAACTGATCTGAGAATTGGTATGATTTTTTGTCATTTGTAAATACAGCACCACCTTCACCGCAGGTTACTGTCTTTACAAAATCGAAAGAATAACAGCCTGCATCCCCAATTGTTCCCAGATATTTTCCTTTATATTTGGCACCAATTGCTTGGCAGGCATCTTCCAGAATTAAAAGATTATATTTTCTGGCAATTTCCATGATAGCATCCATATCAGCCATTGCACCGCACATATGCACGGGCATAATGGCTTTGGTTCTGGAGGTAATCGCGTTTTCAATGGCAGTAGGAGAAAGTGTCAATGTTTCATCGACATCAACCAAAACAGGGATTGCTCCTGTAAATAAAACGGCTTCAAAGCTTGCCACAAAAGTAAAAACAGGCATGATGATTTCGTCTCCCGCACCAATTCCCAAGCTTCTTATGGCTGTGATCAAAGCAGTAGTTCCGCTGCTGGTCAGCTGAACATATTCTACATTTAATTTCTTCCCGATTTCCGATTCAAATTCCCTTGCTTTCCAGTGACCGTTCCTCAGATTGTCAAAATTGTAACGCATCAATACTGAAGAATCTAATACATCTTTGATTTCATTTTTTTCTTCTTCACTAAACCACTCGTATCCTGGCATATCTTGTTACTTTGATAACAAAGATATGGAATCTACAGTTTAAAGAAACCAAAAACCCCCGAGATAATCGGGGGTTTACTATAAATATTAAAGTTAATTTAATTTAAGTTTAAACTATTGCTTTTCTTCTGTATTTCATAACGAAGTACATACCCAAAGCAGCTCCCGCAAAAACAAGGAACATCATCCAGCTGTCAATTGGAGCCGGATCTATCGGGTCGTCATCTGTCGGTGGGTCAATGGGTCCCGCCAGAACAGGTAATGTATAAACCATCCACATTATGGCTAACAATCCGTATTTATAAATGTTATTTTTCATATTCTTTGAGTTATATGTTAAGAGTTAAGAGTTTTGCGTTTTTTACTCATAACGCAAAACCCATAACTTGAAAACATTATTTATTAATCACCTTTTTAGTTACCACTTCACCGTTTTGGGTTTGTACTTTCACGACAAGGACACCTTTTGAGTTTGACCTGATCTGGTAATGGTTTGCATTGACCTTGTCATTTCTGTGGATGTTCCTTCCCTGTAAGTCATACAGTTCAACAGAAAGTATCTTCTCTGATTGGGAGCTTACAACAATGTTCTGATCCTGACGGTAGATTTGAACTGAATTTGAAGTCAGGTCTCCTGTTCCCATTATTTCATCGGTTCCATACACCACTTCGAATCTTTCTTTGAATTCTCCCGCAGCAGATTCAAACACATAATCGGATTCCATCAAATTGTGAATTGTATGAGCCTGTCTGTCTTTGAGGTAAACCTTAACTTCACCTTCTGCGAACAATCCGTCGAGGTTGGCAAGCGAGATGGTGAATGTACCTGCTTCAGCAGCTCTGAATCCTAACGGAACCACATCTGACGCTTCAAATGGTAAGGCTCTTCCCTGGATAACAAATTTCTCTTCACCGATGATGTTGTACAATGCAGAACCTTCATATCCGAACATTTTACCGTCAATCTGGTTATCGATATTATTGGTTGCTCCTGTCATATAACCTACCAGCATTTGATTGTAACCCCGGTTTTCACCATTACTCAAATTCAACCAGATTCTGTGTCTTTCCGTTTCATCTGCTTTGGAAAATACTCCTGTAGCGTTAACCCTCATTGTATTGTCAAAGTTTACAGAAGCACCCGATGTGGCAACTATAAATCCTTGTCCAACTGTGATTGTACCATTTGGAGTCATTCCGCCACCTGTGGCAGACACACAAGCGCCTAAAGAGCATGTTGAGTAATTATTACCCGAATCGTGTGTATTGTTCCAGAAATAAAGTGTGGAAATACCCGGGTTTGCAGATATAAAATCATCTGCGTCAATATTGGACGGATAAGGATTTCCTATAGATGTCAAACTTCCTGCATAGGTATCAACATTTACGCCTCCGTTGAAAGGTACTCCGGTGAACTCGCCAATATATGTTTCAGCAGTACCTTCTCCGTTGACAATCCAATTGTTAGGCGCACGGAAGAGATAGCCTTTCCCGGAAGTAAAATCGTCACCGGCATCCGGAACGGATACATAACCGGTATCTTCATATGTATAGATACGGTTCGGTAATGTTGCAGAAGAGAAAGCCTGAAGCTGCTGTCCGACTACAGGGGAAGACCAGAAAGTATAGTCTAATCTGTAGTATGGCACTCCAACTCTGATTACCATAATATCACCTTCATTAACCGCATCCGGATCTGTCTGAATGAGATTGGCGTCACTTTCTACTACAAATCCTTCAGCACCTAAGCTTGAATTGTTAGTAATAGCACCATTTACTTTAATGGAATTACCTTCTTCTACGGTAATTTGACCATCTTCCGTAACAAATAAGTCATTTATTTCAAATCCATCAGCCGGGGAAAGAGGCCCGTCCACTAATACGGACACGGAAGGAGCAGGGACACCATTGATCCATTCCGTTCCTGTCCATGTTACAGGTCCTGAAACATTTATGGTGTAGTCTTCTGTTTCCCCATCATAAGCGTCACCCGACGGGCTGTTCACACATGGGTTTTCAAATTGATTGTTATTTGCAAACATACTGATTACTCTCATTCTTGTCTCTCCGACAACAGCATCTAGTGGCACAGAAATATCAAATGGACAAAGTGAGCTTATACCGTTTGAAACATTCGTAGCTGTACCAAGATAATAGCGCTCATCTGCATCAAAAGTGCGACTTTGATCCCAATCTATCCATACTATCTGGTGTTGGGTATAATTACCGTCGGTATTTACATTCACGCTGATAGGATAAGTTTGACCGGCTGCAACGTTTGCTACCATACTTATATAGTCACTATACTCATTGCCTGCATTTGCACTGGAAGGGTTATCCAAATCTGAGAATAAGACACGGGTAATACCGTCGTTGAACTCACCGTTAACCGGAATAGATGGACAATAGTTTATGGTAAAAGTAACTACGTTTGAGAAACTTTCTTCTTCTGAGTTTTCACAATAAACCCTCAGCCTATAATATATTTCTGTATCGAACGGAACGTTTTCTGCAGTAATGGATGAGCTTACAGCAGTAGCTCCTTCTATATTTTCCCAATCCTCAGGATTACCGGTAGGTGATTTCTGCCATTGGTATATAATGCCCAATCCTATAGCAGCATCTGCTGAAAAAGTTGTAAAGGTTGACCCCGCTTCTCCGTTATCGGGAGAAAGTGAAGCCGTACCCGCATCCGGCGTACCGTCACAGGATGGAGGCTCTGTAATTATTATAGTATAATCTTCTACCTGTCCGTAGGTTGAATTACCACAAGATGTAAAATTAGCACCGTCACTGG
>CAZKOC010000018.1:0-20012 GCA_964554275.1 uncultured Weeksellaceae bacterium | reverse complement strand
TGAGAAAAAATACTTAAACCAAGCACCATAATAGATAAAAATGTTTTCATAAAATTGGTTATTTTTAAATTAGTAGAGTAAAGGTATCAAAAAAGTAGATTCACAAATTAAAAATGTTAGATTTGTTTAACATTTTTATTTGAATCAATTTTAACTATTGATCCCGTGTGTTTTAAGAATCTTTTTGTAATGTGTTTTTTTTTCAGATTTCGAAAATATGAATACGTTTTCTCATTTGAAAATATATTGACAATTTTCGCATTTATAGTTCAAAACAATATTCCTAGATTTTACACCTCCTAAAAATAAAAGAGATTTAATTACACCAAATATGTTGGATTTCATATTTTCCATGATGGCTTCCGTTATCTCTTTTGAACCACATTTCGGGCAGGCTATAAAGTAGTCATCTTGTTTGATGACTTGTACGCTCTTGTCAAAGTTCTCTTCATCAACCCAAATCTCTAAAGCTTCGCTATAATTGGTTTGTCCACCCTGTTCAATTCCCATTCCTGAGAGATAATAAGGAATTTCATTTTGCTCCAACAATTCGAGATATCTGTCGGATTCGGCTAAAAACTGAAAACGTGCGAGGAGTTTGCGTGGCATATTGATTTATTAAAAAATAAAATTAAATAAAAAAGAACCACCTTTTGGCAGTTCTTTTATTATCTCATTTTCAAATCAAATCACTTCCACAAAAAGCCCATCATCTGTCTTTTCAACCTGAGCTAATTTATTTGAAGTCAATTCTTTAATTGCTTTATCCCATTTTTTACCCGAAAGTCCTGATTGGTTTTTCAGATTGTTCAAATCTGTTTTTCCGATTTTGGTTAACAATTCCAGAACCGCTTTGCCTTCTTCAGAAACAGCAACTTGTTTTTTCTCAGGTTTCATTTGAGGGAAAAACAGCACTTCCTGAATCGAAGCATTATCGGTCAAAAACATAATCAATCTATCCATCCCGATTCCTAAACCTGAAGTTGGGGGCATTCCGTATTCCAAAGCACGAAGGAAATCCTGGTCGATAAACATCGCTTCGTCATCGCCTTTTTCTGACAATTTCAATTGATCTTCAAAACGCTCCCTTTGGTCAATCGGATCATTTAATTCTGAATAAGCATTAGCGATTTCCTTTCCGCAGACCATCAATTCGAAACGTTCCGTTAAACCTTCTTCTGTGCGATGTTTTTTTGTCAAAGGTGACATCTCCACAGGGTAATCAGTAATGAAAGTAGGTTGAATGAAATTTCCTTCACATTTTTCACCGAAAATTTCATCAATCAGTTTCCCTTTCCCCATTGTGTCATTTACTTCAATTTCCATTGAAACTGCTGCCTGACGAATTTCGTCTTCCGACTTTCCTTTGATGTCGAAACCGGTAAATTTTAAAATCGCGTCACGCATTGAAACTCTCGGATAAGGTGCTTTGAAATCAATTTTATGTTCTCCAAAACTCGCTTCTGTAGTACCGTTTACTGCAATTGCACAATGCTCCAGCAATTGTTCAGTGAAATTCATCATCCAGTTATAATCCTTGTAAGCAACATAGATTTCCATGACCGTAAATTCCGGATTATGCGTTCTGTCCATCCCTTCATTTCTGAAGTTTTTAGAGAATTCATAAACCCCGTCAAATCCGCCTACGATCAGCCTTTTTAGATACAATTCGTTTGCGATTCTCAAATACAATGGAATATCCAAAGCATTGTGATGCGTCATGAACGGACGTGCCGCAGCGCCTCCGGGAATCGATTGTAAGACAGGTGTTTCGACTTCCATGTAACCATGGGAGCTGAAAAATTCACGCATTGCAGTGTATAGTTTGGATCTTTTTACAAAAGTTTCTTTCACTTGAGGATTTACCACCAAATCCACGTAGCGCATACGGTACCGCATTTCAGGGTCCGTAAAGGCATCGTGAACATTTCCCTCATCGTCCGTTTTTACAATGGGAAGTGGACGAAGTGTTTTTGAAAGGAGTGTTAATTTCGTTACGTGAACTGAAATTTCGCCTACTTTGGTTTTGAATTCATATCCTTCTATTCCAATGAAGTCTCCAATGTCCAGCAGTTTTTTGAATAGTACATTGTAAGCCGTTCCTTCTTCATCGTTCGAAATATCATCACGCGAAACATACAACTGAACTCTACCTGTACTGTCCTGCAATTCGGCAAAAGAAGCTTTCCCCATCACACGAACACTCATCAATCGTCCTGCAAGTTTCACCTGCTTTCCTTCCTCGTAGTTCTTCAGGATTTCTTCTGCAGTAGAAGTTACTTCAAATTCGGCGGCAGGATAGGGTTCAATTCCCATGGATTCTAACTGCGCCAATTTTTCACGACGAATGAGTTCTTGTTCCGATAATTGCATTTCTTAAAAATTTTCAAGTTGCAAAAGTACGTATTTTGTTGATGAATTTTAAAATGACCTGTCAGATTTCAACTTTTCCTGAAACATTTCGGGAAAACCTGGCAGTGCTTTTATATTATATTTTAAGTAGTAAAATTAAATGAGCTTATTTAGAATTATCATTTACTACAAATAATAAAAAGTTGTTTATTCTGATTTTAATTGCTTTTTGACAGATATACCTTAGATATGAACTCTAAAACAATGAAAAATCTCCGAATTTTTAGATATCCAACTGATTGGATTTATTCTGAAATTGAGCAGCAAACTTCAGCAAAGTATTTCTTTCGGGTTTTAATCCTAACTTACGAATGATTGCGGCACGATGAGCTTCGATGGTCTTTTCGGATAAGAAAAGGAGGTTGGCAATTTCTTTTGTTGTTTTTTGTTGGACAATTAATTCAAATACTTTTTTTTCTGAGAAACTCAACTGATTCATCACTTCATCTTTCAGATAATTCACATCTTTTTCCAAATCAAATTTAATTTTTGGACTGAAAAACTTCTTATTGGCCAGTAAATGTTTGATACAGTCCCTTAATTCTTCTAAAGCATGTTCTTTTAACAAGTAAGCATTGATATTCAGTTCATCGGCTTTTTTGAATATACTTTTTTCTTTGTGGGAAGTCAGTAGAATTATTTTAGTAGATAACTGATGCACACGGATTTTTTCAGAAACTTCCAACCCGTCCATTTCAGGCATGGAAATATCGAGAATAACAAAATCGGGCTTCAGTCTTTTGATGGAATTCCATGCAGTTTGCCCATTTTTACAGGTTTCCAATACAACATAGCCCAGGCTTTCAACCAAAACCTGAGTCCCCAACAGAGACAGCGGATGGTCATCAGCAATTATAAAGTGCATAAAGTTTTCATTTTGGTATTACTATTTTAATAATGGTACCGGAACTGTCCGATTGAAAATTTACGGTTCCATTCAAATATTTAGCTCGTTCAGTAATGTTTAGCAAACCGAAACAATTTCCTTTTTCAAACATTTTTGCTACATCGAATCCTTTTCCATTGTCTCTGATTTCCACACTGACAGTTTTTTTGGTTTCTCTGATGGAAACCTTCCCAGCAACTGCATTTGCGTGTTTCAAAATATTGGTAATAGCTTCCTGGATGATTCTGTATAATTGCAATTCTTTGTCATGGTCCAGACCGTCTTGGTAATCGATCTCTGAACTGATAAAGAAATCATGTTGATTTTGAATACGTTCGATTAATTGTTCCAAACTTAATTTTAATCCGATTTTATCAAATAAGGTCGGACTGATGTTCCGGCTGATGTTTCGAACTTCTTCCAATATAAAATCAATTTTGCTTTTCAACCGGCTATCGTTATTCTCAATAATGTGGCGAAGGTTAACGAGTTCATTGCTTACGCTGTCGTGCAAATCCGAGGCAATTCTTTTGCGTTCTTTTTCTGTTTTCTGCAATAATTGCGATGCAAAATTTTCCGTTAATTTTTTCTCTTTTATTATACTTCTATTTTTACTCCAAACCAGTAAAATAATAAAAATCAAAACAATGAAAATAGAAACAGCAGCCAAAGACAAAATGATTTTGTTTTTTTCCGCCAGTTTCTTGTCCTGAAGCAATATTGTTTTTTCTTTTCGTTCCGTTTCAAATTTCATTTCCATTTCAAAGAGCTGATTTTTCAAACGGTCTTTAGATTGTTTATTGACATCTTCCATTAGGAACATACTGTATTCATTGGCTTTCTTATAATTTCCTTTTTTTTGATGAAAATCATAAAGTGCAGAAGCCATTTGATACATAAATTGGACATTTGGTTGTTCTTCCTGAGTCATTTGTTCATAAAACTTTTCTACTTCTTGTGGGTTTTCCAGTGGTTTTTTAAATTTATTTGAATACAAAATTTCCTGAAAAAAAGTTCTCATTTTTAAATCCGGAATAGCCGTACTATCTGAAATTTTTTTGGCGATGTCTAAATAATAAGCAGCACTGTCTTCTTTCTTTTGAGCTATGAATTTAAATGCCAAAAGTTGATTTAAAATACCCTTGTGATATTCAGTGATACCTGTATAAACTTTAGCATACTTTGACAAATTATCAATTTGGTCAATAGTTTTTAGGGTATCTCCTTGTTCAATATGAAAATGCACATAACTGATTTGAGCTGCGAAAGCCAAAAACTCGCTTTTTTCCTTTTTGAAAATATCAATTGATTTTTGTAAGATTTTTTCAGCTTTATCGTAAGCTCTGTTTTGAACATATAAATTATGCATCAAAAGATAGACTGTTCCTTGATTTTTGACATCACCTACTTCTTCAAAAATCTGCAAAGCATTGATCAGATGTTTCTCTGTGTTATCTAAATCTCTTTGCTTTAAATAATTCTGAGCAAGTGAAAAGTGAGTGAACCCTTGTATTTGTTTATGTGTATCAGATTCCGGTTCAAATTCAAGACATTTTTTATGCCAGTAAAAACTTTTATCTAATTTACTTAAGCTATGAAATTGAATTCCTAAATAATGACACAGATTACTTTTGGCTTCTCCGGAAATCTTATCCCCATTTTCTTCATAGAATTTCAGAGCAGTATCCACATAAATACTATCATAGGCAGAAGTCCGCCTGGAAGCAGATCCATAAGCAATTAAATAGGCTGCCGCATTTTCAAGCCTATTTTCTTTTAAGCTCTGTTCAAAATGTTGTTTAAAGTTATCCTGATAACTTTCATCAGGAAAATTCTTATCATCGCTTAACCACTGGAATTCGTCTAAATCTTTGTATTTACTTTCAAGTGAGTTGGTTGTATTGTTCAACTCTTCATTTTTTGATTTCTCCTGACAAGAAAAAATTAAAAGTAGTGATATAAAAATAAAGTAAATTGAGTTAGAAAGCCTCATCTGCGTTTTTATTTAGTTTAGTACAACAAACATAAATATATTTGAATTGAGTTTTATAGGTCATAAGACATTTTAATTTATCCGGAGAAATCCACATGGAAAATGAGTGTAAGTAAAGAGCTAATTATAATGGATTTCCCGGATAAATTAGGGAATAGTCTGTATAAATTATGATTTATAACAACTGAACTATTCTGTTTTTATTGATTTAGGGAAACAGATTCCCGGAACTAAGACAATGGAGTCAAAGTATTAATTTCCCCCAAAGTTGAATCCGATTCCTAGCGAAACATAAGAAGTCTTTATTCTTTCTTCACCCGATTCTTTAAAATCAACACCGGTTCCCTGGCTGGCATATTGTACAACCTTTCCGGAGAATCCTCCTTGGTAGCGTGCAGAAATCATAAAATTACCTAAATGATATTGCAAACCAGCCATGTATCCAACTTCAAAAGTTGATAAAACTCCTTGGTAATCGATTTGTCCGGACATTGTTCCTTCTCCAAGGTTCTTTAAATCATCTTTGGAATCTTTTGAGAAAGAATACATCAAATTAGGTCCGGCAATTATGTCAAATTTATCTTTTACAATGCTGTATCCAAATAAAATCGGTAAGCTCAATTCATCGACTCCTGCATGAGAATACTGAAGCTCCGGCGTTACAAAGAAATCGTCTGATATATCTACTTTTGCGGCGAGACCTACACTAAATCCATGTTTTCCTAAATCTTTAACATCACTGAATTCCCCTAAAGAAGAGGTATTAACCAAGCCAAAAGCTCTCAGCCCAAACGTCGCATTACTTAAGCTCTCTAAAAGTTTTTTACCACCTTCTGCGGCTAAATCTTGTGACATTTCAGTACCTTTTTGCTCAATTGCATCTTTAATTTCCTGAGAAAATGCAGTAGCGCTCAAAACAATTGTCAAAGTAAATAGTAGTTTTTTCATTTTTTTTTAAATTTTCATTATTAATATTCGACTTGGAATTATTTCCACTGCAAAAATCATCAGGATTACCCTAGTGCATATAGGGGTTAACCCTAAATTTTAAAATTCCGTAAAATGTTCTTATTTTAATGATGTGAGTCAATGTCTTTGAGTGTTTGTGAAATTCTGATTACATGATGTAAACAATATTTTGTAGTTTCGTTTGTCTTTTTAAAACCTTAAAGAGCTGTGAAAACCGTACTTTTGAATCCTTTTCAGAATAATAAAATGACCAAAACCCAATACATCCAACAACAAACATCAGTTTCATCCAAACAAATTGAGAATACGATTCAACTTTTAAACGAGGATTGCACCATTCCGTTTATTTCCCGCTACCGAAAAGAAATGACCGGAAATCTGGATGAATTACAGATTTCAGCGATTGCCAAATTGAAATTGAAATTCGAAGAATTAGAAAAACGCAAAGCAACCATCCTGAAAGCGATTGAAGAACAAGGATTGTTAACCAGCGAAATTCAAAAGAAAATTTCGGATTGTTACGATGAAGCATTATTAGAGGATTATTATCTGCCATACAAGAAAAAAAAGAAAACCAAGGCGGTTATTGCAAAAGAGCAGGGATTGGAGCCGTTGGCAAAAATTATTATGAAACAAAATCCGGTTCGGGATTTGGAAGAACTGGCCTCACGGTATTTGAATGATGAAATCGAAACCACTGAAGAAGCAATTCAAGGCGCAAAATACATCATGGCTGAATGGATCAATGAAAACGAACGTGTCCGGAATCAATTGAGAAGGAAATTCAGTTACGAAGCGGTGATTTCTTCGAAGATTGTAAAGGCTAAAAAAGAAGATGAGAATGCACAGAAATTTATCCAGTATTTTGATTTTTTGGAACCATTAAAGCATTGTCCGCCCCATCGGTTGTTAGCAATTTTGCGTGGAGAAAATGAAGGGTTTTTGAAAATTTCGGTGGATATAGATAAAGCTGAAGCTTTGGAATTGATTCAAAAACTCATCATTCGTGCGAATCAGACCGATTTGGTTGAAATCATGGAAGACGTAGCAAAGGATGCCTATTCGCGATTGCTGGAACCTTCTTTATCTAATGAAAGATTGAATGAAGCAAAATTACAGGCCGATAAAAATTCTATTCAGGTTTTTTCCAATAATCTGAAACAATTGTTGCTGGCTGCACCTTTGGGTGAAAAACGAATTTTGGCGATTGATCCGGGCTATCGTTCGGGGTGTAAAATCGTTTGCCTGGATGAAAGTGGTGATTTGCTACATAACGAAACGGCTTATCCGCATGCACCGCAAAATCAGAAAAATGATGCAACCAAAAAGATTCGCTCATTGGTTAATGCATATAATATAGAAGCGATTTCGATTGGAAATGGAACGGCTTCAAGAGAAACCGAAAACTGGATTCAGAATATTCCTTTTGACCGAAGACTGAAAGTTTTTGTGGTGAACGAAGCTGGAGCATCAATTTATTCGGCTTCTAAAATTGCTCGTGATGAATTTCCAAAATACGATGTTACCGTTCGGGGTGCAGTTTCCATTGGGAGAAGATTGGCGGATCCTTTGGCGGAACTGGTAAAAATTGATCCGAAATCCATTGGTGTAGGACAATATCAACATGATGTTGACCAAAAATTATTAAAAGATGAATTGGATGAAACCGTAATGCTTTGCGTAAATAAAGTGGGCGTAAATCTGAATACGGCGAGCAAACATTTGTTGAACTATGTTTCGGGAATCGGGGAGAAGATGGCGGAAAATATTGTGAATTATCGTTCTGAAAATGGTCAGTTCAGTTCAAGGGAAGCCTTGAAGAAGGTACCGAGATTGGGTGAAAAAGCTTATCAGCAGGCATCTGCATTTTTACGGATTCCGAATGGAGATAATCCATTGGATAATTCGTCTGTGCACCCGGAATCGTATAATATTGTAGAGAAAATGGCGAAGGATTTAAAGGTTTCAGCCAGAGAGTTGATTGGAAATGAAGAAGCCATTTCAAAAATTGATTTGAATAAATATGTATCGGACAAAATTGGAATTCCTACTTTGAAAGATATTTTAAAAGAACTGAAAAAACCGGGATTGGATCCAAGGCAGAAAGCTGTAATAGTACAGTTTGATAAAAACATCAAATCAATGGAAGATTTAAAAATTGGGATGAAATTGCAGGGGATCATCAATAATATCACGAATTTCGGTTGTTTTGTAGATATCGGAATCAAACAAAGCGGGTTGATTCACATTTCTAAAATCTGTAAAGAATTTATTTCAGATGTCAATCAGGTTGTCCAGTTAAATCAGATTGTGGAAGTGACCGTGACCGAAGTGGATTTGGAACGGAAAAGAATTCAGTTGTCTATGATTGATTAAGGTTATTATTTTGATTGAACTGATAAATATCAAAAATCAATTTAATCACAATGAATGGCAAAATGATTAACTGATTGGCAAGTTCGCCCAAATCGGTTTTGAAAACTTTGAATTGTCCTGAGGCCAGTGTCCAAAGTAAAACCCCCAAGATTATAGAGACATGAAGGGTAACCAATGCTCTTAACGAAAGCTTATTTCCGGTAATTTTTTCATTCTCATCACGAAAAATTAAATTCCCGGATTCTCTTGATATAATTAGAAACAGCATTGTATTGAATTCCCAGTTGCGAAAAAATAAAATCTGAAAAGTAGTAACCATATTTTTCATATCATCAGAGTTAAAAGCTACCATAAACCCGAAAATTACTATGATGAATATAAAATAAACAAAGAGCATCAGGAATCTTTCTTGTATTTTCTTTCTGAAATCTTCAGGATTTTCTATTTTTTTTCTTTTAAAAAGGAAAGAATGCAATGCGAAAATTGTTTTCAGAAATTCATCCCACCAAAAAATGTAAATCATGAAAAACATATTTGCCCGTCCGGTAAACACTAAAAAACAAGTGAAAGCAGCAAACAAAATAATAGAGAAACGATTAGTACGTATTTGAGGTAGGGTCATTGGTAATTAAGAGTTGATATAAAAATAGAAAAAATAATTCAAATCTGCTTTTCCGTCAGATACCGCCAATATCTTTTGGGTACGTGCTGTATGTGTAGTTTCATATTTTTTCGTTCTACAATATTTGTGCTTTTGAAATAATCTTTCCATAACGCAGCGTACAGTTCTTCTTTTTCATCTATAAGAATTTCGGTAGATCTGGTAAGCGCTTTTTCTGATTTCAATTTGAAATCGAAGGTCACTTCATTGACTGATTGTAAATTATAATGAATGCCATATTTCCTTTTCTCATCATAAATCATCCATTCCTGATCTGCATACCGGTTTTTGAAATGCCGGATTATCAGTGGCAATACATTGTAGTCAGGATTTACAATGGCAAAAAATAATCCGCTCTCACTTCTCTGAAACCGGATGAATGCTTCCATTCGGTGTTTTTCACGATGAACTTTCTGTGACATTTGTGCCAACGTCAAAACGTGCTCATTCCCGTAATTCACATCAAAACCTTTTTCGTTGTCAAAAATACAATGTGCATAGTCAAATAAATGTTGAAATATTTCGGGTTTTTCAGATAAATAAGAACTGTAAAAATGCTTTTGGTGTGTCTTTGAAATTTTAGATTTCAATCCAGTCCAGACTCTTTCCGCTTTTGAATGGTCGGTATAAACTTCAAAATTATTCCCAAACATTTCCAGCATAAATAATTGCTTCGGAATTAGTTTCACCGGATGATCCTTTCGGTTATATGATTCAAAAATGGCTGTCAGAATTCCATAAAAACTCCCGTCAAAAATATACGTGATCATTTAGAATAAACTTAATTGTCCGGTGGGTATTTTCAAATATTTACTCTTACTGTTTTGTAAAATGGTTCGCTTGATGGCAAAAGGCTCGCGTTCATTGAGCTGAAAAGGAGAATCGATACAGCGAATGAAATGTTGTGCACGATTGTACGCAATCCCCATTCTTTTCAATTGATAAATGTGAAGCTTTCCAAATTTACGAGCCGACACAATTTTCTGCGCAGAACGAACCCCGATTCCCGGAACACGCAAAATCATTTTGTAATCCGCTGTATTTACATCAATCGGAAACAAATGCGGGTTTCGTAGTGCCCAGCTCAATTTCGGGTCAATATCCATATCTAAATCCGGATGAATGTCATTTAGGATTTCTTTGACATCAAAATCATAAAATCTCATTAGCCAGTCGGTCTGATAAAGCCTATTCTCCCTGATCAAAGGTGGTTGTGTTCCTATTACGGGCATTCGGTTATCATTGCTGATCGGAATGTATCCGCTGTAATAAACCCGTTTAAGTGAGAAGGATTTGTAGTATTCATCTGCGGTATGCATAATGTCTTTGTCTGATTCAGACGTTGCGCCCACGACCATTTGTGTACTCTGCCCGGCAGGAACAAATTTAGGTGTGCTTTTGATCAATTTTCTTTCTGAGCTGTACTGAAGAGAACGATCACGAATGACCCCCAATTCTCTTTTCACTTCTTCGTGTGATTTTTCGGGAGCAAGTAACTTTAGTCCACTTTCGGTTGGTATTTCCAGATTGATGCTCATCCGGTCAGCATATAATCCTGCCTCAGTTACCATTTCTTCACCTGCACCCGGAATAGTCTTCAGGTGGATGTAGCCGTTGAAACGTTCTTCCAACCTTAATTTTTTTACGATGCGTAACATTCGTTCCATCGTATAATCTGCATTTTTGAAAATTCCTGAACTTAAGAATAAACCTTCAATGTAATTTCTTCGATAAAAATTCATGGTAAGCTCCACAACTTCATCTACGGTAAATGCTGCTCGTTTAATATCATTACTGCTTCTCGAAACACAAAAAGCACAATCGTAAATACAAAAATTAGTCAGTAAAATTTTCAATAATGAGACACAGCGTCCGTCTTCGGTGTAGGTATGACAAATTCCAGAATCCGTATCACCAATTCCTTTATTTGTGTTCTTGCGATCGCTTCCGCTGGATGAGCAGGAAACATCATATTTTGCGGCATCGGCTAAAATTTGGAGTTTTTCCCGGATTCGTTCAGACACTTTTTTAAATTTCTTCTAATGTAGAAAATGAACAGAGGAAATTCTCTTAAAATTTAGAGATTAACATCTTGAAAGATGTTAAAATTATGAGGGCATGAATTAACGGATTTTGAATAAAAAACTTTGACAAAGTCCTGGACTTTGTCAAAGTTGAGATTTTATAGGTAATAAAAGAATTTCGGAACTTGAAAAATTAAGTATACATACCGCCGTCCACGCTTAGAACCTGTCCGGTGATATAATCAGACAAGTCAGATGCAAGAAATAAACAAGCATTGGCAATGTCTTCCGGTGTTCCGCCTCGTTTCAATGGAATTCCGGCTCTCCATTCTTCCACCACTTTTTGATCCAATTTCTCAGTCATTTCGGTTTCTATAAATCCAGGTGCAATCACATTGCAACGTATATTTCGGGAGCCCAGTTCCAAAGCAATCGATTTTGAAAACCCAATCAATCCTGCTTTCGAAGCCGCATAATTGGCTTGTCCTGCATTGCCTTTTCTTCCCACAATGGAACTCATATTGATAATAGAACCTTTGCGTTGTTTCATCATTGGTTTTGTAACCGCTTTGGTTAAGTTGAACGCTGAGTTTAAGTTCACACGAATTACTTCTTCAAAATCTTCTAAACTCATGCGCATCAGTAAATTATCTTTGGTTATTCCGGCATTGTTTACGATAATGTCGATTTGCCCAAATTCTTCCAAAACATCATCTACCAGTTTTTGAGCCGCATCAAAATCAGAAGCATCAGACTGATAGCCTTTAGCTTTCACACCAAAATCAGCTAATTCGTTTTCCAAAATTTTGGCTTTTTCAACAGACGAAGCAAATGTAAAAGCAATGTTGCATCCGTTTTTAGCAAAAACTTCAGCAATTCCTTTTCCGATTCCACGTGTAGCTCCTGTGATGATAGCGGTTTTTCCTTTGAGTAGTTCCATACTTTGTGTTTGTTAAAGTGCTAAATTATGAAATTATTTGGTATCAATTAATAAGTATCAAGTATCAGGAAAATTTGTTTTTGAAAGGAATTAATTAAATTCGGATTTTGAATTTATAAAAGAGATGAATACAATCACCTGGGAAGATTTTGAAAAGATAGACATTCGAGTCGGAACCGTTTTGGAAATCTATGATTTCCCCAAAGCGAGGAAGCCTGCCTATCAATTAACGATTGATTTTGGTGAACTGGGCATTAAAAAATCCAGCGCACAAATTGTGAAATTATATTCTAAAGAGGAATTAATAGGAAAACAAATTTTAGCGGTTGTGAATTTTCCGCCGAAACAAATCGCCAATTTTATATCGGAATGTTTGGTTTTGGGCGTTTATAATGAAAATGATGATGTAGTTTTGATTTCGCCGGATAAAAAAACCGTGAATGGATGTAAAATAGGATAATCTTAATTATGTTGAATTTTGAATATATTGAAGAATCTCATCCTTCTCAAAAGGTGAGAACCACACGACTTTTTCATCTTTTCTGTACCAGGTGAGTTGCCTTTTGGCATAACGGCGTGTATTTTTTTTGATTTCTTCTATCGCAAAATTCAAATCGGTTTTTCCGTCTAAATAATCAAATAATTCCTTGTAACCAACAGTTTGTAGGCTGTTCAAGTGTTTGTAAGGATAAAGAGATTTTACTTCTTCCAATAAGCCATCTTTCATCATTAAATCAACCCGTTTGTTAATCCTGTCATAGATTTCTTCGCGGGGTAGCTCCAGTCCGATTTTGACGATGTTGAAATTTCTCGGGCAAGAATTGTTTTTCCGAAAAGACGAAAAAGGTTTTCCCGTCCCGCGGCAGATTTCCAATGCGCGAATAAGTCTTACAGGATTGTTTATATCTACAATCTGGTAATATACCGGGTCAGAATTTTTTAATTCTTTTTGAAGAAATTCTATTCCATTTATGTCGAAATCATAAACCAAATTTTGACGGATGGCCTTGTCGACTTCCGGAAATTCATCTAAACCTTCAGACACAGCTTTTTCATACAATCCGGAACCACCTATCATAATCAGTGAGTCGTGGTTTTGAAATAATTCTTCGATTTTGTCCAAAGCTTCCCGTTCGAAATCGCCGACGGAATATTCATCCTGAATGCTCAGGTTTTGAATAAAATGATGCGGAGCTTCGGAAAGTTCATCATCTGAAGGAACCGCTGTTCCGATCTTCATTTCCTTGTAAAATTGACGGGAATCAAATGATATGATCTCGGTTTTAAGTTGTTTCGCCAGAAAAACAGCAAGCCCCGTCTTGCCGATGGCAGTGGGGCCTGTTATGATTATCAAATGCTTGTTTTTTTTATTCATCAATGATTTCCGCGTCTGTTATGATGGTTTCGAACTTTTGTTTTTTTTCCCATTCGAGGTAACTGTCAAGTTCCCGTGAAAAATATTTCAGAGCAAAAAGCACGATGGCAGCATCATCCAAAATAAACCCCGGAATTAAATCAATGGGCGATAAAACGTAAGCAATCACTGCAGAGCCGATGAGTAAATTACGTCTTTTTGGTTTGTATTTACCGGAAACGGTATCAATCATCATCCTGGCAAATGCTTTTGCATTGTCAGCAGCGGACATTTCCGATGTTTTGGCTTGCAACCCTATGATTCCTGCTAATTTCAATAATTTTAACTTGTTCATTGTAATGTGGTTTTAAGTTCAGTGGTTATTTAATCAAAAAACATTCCAATTAATTAAATAAAAAAACCGCTCAACTAAGTTAAGCGGTTTCCATCAAAAATCAATTAATGCAAAGTTATTTGTTGATAATTAATTTTTTAGAGATTTTCTCAGCGCCATTGTTTACTTGAATTAAATAAGTTCCTGAAGGCAAATGAGATAAGTTAATTTGTCGGGAGAATTTCCCTCCTGTATGGTTTATACTGTTTTGTGTAATTAATTTTCCTTCTAAATTGTATACAGTATAAGAAATATTATTTGCTTTGCTTTCTAATTCTATCGTGAAAATTCCTTTGGAAGGATTCGGATAAATTGTCAACGCATCAGCTTTGTTTACATCATCAACACCCATGTTTGAGTTGATTGTAAAATTACTTGAATTCACATTCAGGAAAACATTATCAATAGCTTTGATCATCAATCTGGCAGTTGTAGTTGTTCCAAGCCCTTCGGGAACTGTAAAAGTATAAGTACCGCTATTTGGTGCAGATGCAACCAAAGTGTGAGGGAAAGTCAATCCGCCGTCTGTAGAAATAAGGATGGTAACATTTTCTGTATTTACAGGAGCTACGTTCGTGTTAGCAACGTCCCAGGTAATGGTTTTCGACTCTCCTAAATTCCACACTTCACCGCTTGCATTTTGAGAAGTAACCACAAATGGTCCGGCATCAACCGTAACAGTCAAACGGATATCGTCTCTTCCGGTTTGCCCACCAACAGGATTGTTATCTCTTACTAATAAAGAAAAATTCATATTTCTTGCAACAGCAGGAAGTTTTTCCCATGCTCTGTAGTTACCCGGAGTAATAATGCCAGAGTTGTAACCTTCGATTATGGTTGATAACCTTGGGAAATATCTTTCAGAAGATTCGGTTGCCCACATTGATCTGAACATAGGGCCTCCGGTGTTAGTTGGCCTAGGAGGCATTAATTGTGTTGTGTTTGTAGTGAACGGATCTATTTGTTCCCAGTTATAGGTTAAAATGTCCCCGTCAGGATCTGTAGCAGTTCCGATGAGAACAAAGGGGGTTTCTTTTGGAATTGTTCTATCCGGTCCAGCATTTACAGTTGGTTCATTGTTGCCGGTGGTTGTTCTCATTCCACAGTTTCCACTCGTTGTTATATAATTATAAATTTCTCTTACACTTATTGAATGAAAATAAGCATCACTGTTGCTTTGTACATTAGGAGGGCTTATTCCAGCATATGCCATTATGGTACTTCCGCTGCCCGGCTCCATAGCCGTAGCGTTATTTCTTTGCCATGCATTATTCATGGTATGATTTCCTCCGAATTGATGCCCCATTTCATGAGCTACATAATCAATGACAAAAGTATCTCCGACCGGGTTTCCGGCACCCGTTACGCCACCTGCCTTTACACTGTTGTTACAAACGGATGGGCGATAAGCTACACCATTATCATTTCCGGCAGTAGCTCTGAAGAAAACGTGTCCTATATCATAATTTGCAGACCCGATAGCCCCGTCAATAACAGTTTGATTTTGCCCAAGCATAGCTCCAGCATCCATAGGATTATAAATGTCTGAAGTAATGAAAATAAGCACATCATTATTAGGAATTAATTCCAATTGCAATGAGACTTCATTTTCATAAACTTCATTCAAACGGGTAACGGCAACGTTCAAAGCCTCCATGACAGCGGCTTTTTTCTCTTCATCCGTACCGGATCCTACACCTGCCTGCTGTGAAATATAAGCAGTGTATTCAATGGTCGTAGCCAATGCCAAACGGTATTTACGCATTTGTCCGTCAATTACGGTTTCTTCTCCAAGATCTCCATCAATAGAATACTGAACATCGTATAGGTCTGATCCATCATGTTTACATTCGAACGTATGTTCATGTTCAACACTTTTTCTGTCATACATCATGTAAACTTGATTATCTTGTGAATAAGATTCGATGTATCTCATTCCTGAAGTGCTTCTGATGACAGCATTAAATCCAAAATAAGGTGAAGTGCTGAATCTGATTTTGGTTGTGGGGTCACTGATTTTATATCCCGCAAAAGATTTAATTTCAGGATATTTTGCCTGTAATTCCGGGTGCATAGTAGAAGCTTCAACAACCTTATAAATATCAAATGTACCATCTGCATTTGGGAATTTGACATTTACACCTGATGCAGTATTTTGATTTCTGCCGGGTGCATTTACCAATTGTTGATTGATTACATCTGTATTCAGCTTTAACAGCTGATACTCATTAGGTGTGTTAGTTCTTTCTCTTGGGTTTTCTATGTTTTTTTGGTTGAACTGGCTCCAAGCATTTTGCTGCGCAAAGCTCATTCCCGTAAACATAAGAAAACACGACACCAGTAAAAATTTTTGTTTCATGTTTTTTTGAGTGTTAAATGATTAATTGATTTTATTTAGTTTTATTTCGCTCGGTTTATCTGAAATTTTAATTATAACGATAGGGTTGCTCCATTTATTTTCACTGTATTCCCAATTTTCAATTTCTTTATAATTAACGGTCAGCTTTGATTTTGATTTTTTGATGCTTTCAATTTCTATATCCCCATTTACAAGATTTTTTAAAACCGGTTTTATGACCAAAACTGATTCTGTTTTTTCATTAAAAGGAGGAATGGGGGCGGAACGCGGAACATCGGGATTTTCCATTCTGCTATAGAGTTCGGTAAGTTCCTGTAAAGTATTGATGATGGTTACTTCGTTTAAATCAATTTTGTGATTTAATCTTCTTTCTTCTGTAAATTCAATTTGACTGGCGTTTTGAGATTGGCTGGAATTCATATTTTGAGAGTTTGAGCATGCGGAAAACAATCCAAGCATGGCTAAGACCAGAAGAAACAGTTTATTTATTGATAAAGTCATATCAAGTAAATGTAAATCTTTTAATTCAAAATTAATTAAGCAGAACAGTTAAAATTTACAGGATGAATTATTCGTCTAATAACTTATTCATCAAATTATAAATTTCAGGGCTGCTCCAGTCAGCGGATTTTATTTCCTTTAATACAACTTCACCTTTTTTGTTGATGATATAAGTGGTAGGAAAGGAGTGGGGGATCAGCACTTTTGGAATCAGGCTATTTGCCTCATACACCGGCATTGAATAATTATTTTTCTCTAAAAAAGGTATAAATTTTTCAGGCCTGTCGTTCATTGTAATCAATACGATTTTGATTTTGTTTCCGTACGAATCGTAAAGTTTCTGAATGCTTGGCATTTCAGCAACACAAGGCTGGCACCAGCTTCCCCAAAAATTCAGAAAAACGACTTCACCCCGAAAATCAGCTAAATTTGCATGGGAGGCTCCGTTATAACCTTTCAGGGCGATGGACATATTCTCATCCATCAAAGAAAACTCACGAACAGGTTTTTCGGTATTAGGACCTGCAAGCGTTTTTTCATTGATTTTATTTTCAAACCAGTTTCCGATGGGTGTAAAGAAAACCAATCCCAAAAAAATCAGGAATATACCGCTAATGATGATGCCTTTGTCTATTTTCATAGTTCAAATGTAAGAAATTTGTCAATTATAGAACTATCTACCGCATCATCCTGTATTGGGTTTCACTACCGTGGGTTTTGGCTCAGGGTTCTATTTGTCCAATCTTTATAGGTCATTTCAAACTTAATTTTGCCCTTCTGTGTGTTTCGGTTTCAGTCCAGCCGGCTTTTCTGTAAAACATCTCTGCTCTTGTGTCAGGAGAGGTCCCTAACTAACCAGACATTTTTCGTTGTCTGACTGAAATACCAATCAAGCATAATATCATGGAGCTGTTTGCCGATTCCTTGCTTTTCAAATTCAGGCTTTAAGAATAAAGCCCAAATATTATTGTCTTTAAGGTCAACAATTGAAAAGCTGACAATTTCATCATTGATTTCACAAACCCAAGCCTTTTCCTCTTACGATTATAAATTCTTTACAATCTTCGTCAGTCACTAAATCCGGATTGGACAATGTGTTTTCTGTTACTGAATTTCTAACGATTTGAATTTGTTTTATGTCATCTGTATTTGCTTCTCTTATAATCATATTTTGTGTAGTTTTCTGCTCTCCGGCCTGAAATACCAGGATGTAATTGTCAGGATCAATAATAATGTCGGCCCGAACAGTTCCATCAATTCATCTCCAACCACTATGTGGGAAATAATGGCTCCTGACACAACGAAGAAGAATCCGGCATAAGCCCATTCTTTTAGTAAAGGGAATTTGGGAATAAGTATTACCGTTACCCCCAGCAATTTCCAAATGCCAATGATGGTTAAAAAATAAGCCGGATATCCTAAAATTAATGAGGTTTTCTCAACTTCTTCCTTCATGTGTATAATCTGAACAATTCCTGTCGACACCATTCCCAATGCCAGCCAAACGGTAGCGACCCAATAGATGATTTTGTTTCTCTTGGTCATAATGAGTTATTTTAATTTGTTTGTAATTTCCTGTAATCGGTTATGTGCCATATTGATACCCTGAGCAAAAGGCATTTGAAGAAGCTGATTTCTCAATTCAGCTGATTTGAATATGATCTGCATAGTTAACTTGCTGGTATTGTCAGTCAATTTTTCAAATTCAAAGAATTCCAACTGAACAGGGAAGGGAGAATTTTCCATTTCAAATGTGCGTATTATTTTTTGGTTTGGGATAAATTCGTGTATTGTTCCGTTTGCCCGAAAAACTACATCTCCATTGTGCGATGTTTCAAATGCATAAGATCCGTGTTTTTTATTTTCCAATTTCAATACTTTCGTTCCCATCCATTGCTCGAAAAGTTCGGGATCTTCGTATGCTTTAAAAAGTAATTCCAAGGGTAGATCAAACTCTCTTGTAATCACCAGTTCCTGTTTGCCATTTTCGGCATTGATTATTGTTTTTTGTTCCATTTTAGTTCTTTTTATAACTTTTCATTACAGACTCCAGCTTGTTAAACCTATCATCCCACATTTTACGAAACGGCTCAATGAAGTCGGCTATTTCTTTCATTTTTTCTGTGTTGAGGTGATAGTAAATTTCTCTTCCTTGTTGTTCCTGTTTAAGTAATTCACACTCCGCCAATATTTGCAAGTGTTTTGAAACCGTTGGCCTTGCAGTGTTGAAGTTGGAGGCAATTGCGCCTGCAGTCATAGATTGCGAAGCAACTAACAGGAGTATAGCCCTGCGCGTAGGGTCAGCAATAGCCTGGAAAACATCTCTTCTTAAGTTCATTATAAAGTTATTTGGCTACAAATATATATGTAGTCATTTAGCTACGCAATTTTTTTAGTTTTTTTGAGAGGAATATTTTATGTAATAAGTAGTGTAAATTAAGCTTGTCTGCCCGTTACGTTGTCTGCTCAACTCCGTCTCGTATTGCCGCTTTAAGTGTATCAAGGCTTATATTTTTTAGCGTTTTGAACTTAATGCAGTAGCCCGTTACACTTGCCTTGCCTATTGTTTTCCCGTAGGTTTCGGGTAGATACTTTTTGTCTTCAATGCCCATAATATAAACCGAAATTCCTGTTGTGTTTGCACTAATACCAATTTGATAAAACTCTTTGGCTCTTCCATCAGCATATTTTATGGCTTGAAGTCCGTATCCTATTTGAGGATTGGTAACAATTTTACCTTTATCGTCTTTGCCGTCTAAGAACCATAACTTACATTTTGGCAATGTTTGAAGTATGCATTGATGCAACGTTTCAATATCAGCACGTTTTGATTCTGGTTGGCTGTCAATATAATTTTTGATTTGTTTTTCTACGTTCATATTGAATTACTTTCTAACTGCCATTTTTCCACCAAGCCAAGCAGCAGGCAATGTTAATACGACAAGTGAAATAGGATACCAACGTGGTGGAATGTGCCACATTACAATTGTTCCCACAATTGTCAACGCAAGACCGATTGTTCCAAGAATAATGGCGTGTTTCATTGGTTTGCCTGGTGCAAGGCGTGCAGCCAAATAACAACCGAGCGTGTTGAAAACTGTTCTATACGCTACAATTATTGCAATTAACCAAACAGGATTTTC
>CAZKOC010000017.1:0-20387 GCA_964554275.1 uncultured Weeksellaceae bacterium | reverse complement strand
AAGTGATCCAGGCAACAATGGCTTCATTTACACGTGTCCGGGTTAATTATGTCGACTTGAAGGAAGTATTTTCCGAATATAAAAATCCTATTATCGGAACTTTTATGGATGGTAAAAATGTCTATGAATCTGCCTTCCAAAATGAAGCTATACTTTTGATGGGTAATGAAGCAAATGGGATTTCAGAAGAATTAGCCCCTTACATCACAGAAAAAATCACCATCCCGAGATTTGGAAAATCCCAACAGACAGAAAGCCTGAATGTCGCTATGGCTACAGGAATTTTACTGAGTGAATTTGTTTCAGGAAAATCCAAAAATTCTTAGCAAAAGGTTAAAATTTCTTCTCTTTTTAAAGTTTTATATTAAATTGTCACGCAAACGCGAAAAGAATGAAAGAATGGATGTGGGCGCTGATTGCCATAATCTCCCTGACACTGATAAATTGTAAAAAAACAGAAGAAATCTCCCAACCAAACCACACAAAAAACGACAAAGACTCTATCCCCAGATATGACTCTTTGGATTGGGGAAATGAATTCCAATTTGAACCTGTCAACCTCATTGATAAAGCAAACAAATATCGTCTGCTCGACCGGTTCTACAGTAATTTCTGGTTACATAAAAATGTAAGCGGCGGTTTTTTGGTAGCACAAAACGGTAAAATTCTTTATGAAGGCTATTCCGGTTATTCCGACATAGGAAAAGGCAAAGGACTTACTGCCGAAACGCCCCTTCATATCGCATCCATCTCAAAAGTAATGACCGGGCTTGCTGTTCTTAAACTGATAGAAAATAAAAAAATTAAACTCAATGATAAAGTAAGCAAATACCTGACCGGTTTTCCTTATGAAAAAGTAACCATTGAAGATTTAATGAGCCATCGCAGCGGGCTTCCCAATTATTTACATATCTCAGAAGATAAAAAATACTGGGATAAATCAAAAATGATGACCAATCAGGATGTACTGGATATTTTAATAAAGTTAAAACCTGAGGCATTGGCACCAGCGGGGAAAAAGTTTGCCTACAACAATACCAATTATGTCTTGCTCGCATTAATTATAGAAAAAATAACCGGACTGAAATATACAGAAGCCATGGACTATATGGTTTTCAAACCTCTAGGAATGACCCATACCTTTGTTTTTGATTTCAAAAAAGATTCAGCAAAAGTTTCCAAATCTTATGAATACAACGGAAAAGAATGGGCTTATGACCATTTAGATGCTACTTATGGCGATAAAAATATATATTCAACTCCGCGGGATCTACTTAAAATGGACATTGCAATGTATTCTGACAAATTCCTTCCCAAAAAATTAAAAGAAAGTGCCTGGAAGGGTTACAGTTACGAAAGCCGGGGTGTAAAGAATTATGGATTGGGAATACGGCTAATGGAATGGGACAATGGGAGCAAACTCCTTTACCATAACGGTTGGTGGCATGGAAACAATTCGACTTACGTTCGTGATTTTCAGAACCAAACAGTCATCATTGCATTAGGAAACAAAAGAAACCGCACCATTTACAGTACTTTCAGATTGGTTAGTTTGTTCGGTAATTATCCGTTCCAAACAGAAATGGAAACAGGATCCTCTACGACGACTGGCGCGGAAGATTCGCTGAACCAACTTCAAAAAGACATCGACAGCACCAAACAGAAAACGCTAAAAGACAGAGTGAAAAAGAACAAAGAAAATGTTGATTCACTAAAACAAAAAAACAAAAGTTTGAAGAAATAAAATTCTATTAAGGAGTTTTTTATTTTCAGAACGAAAGCAGTGACAGTCTATATCTGATACCGTTTTTAACACTTTTGGATGGTTTAAAAATATTAATTCTATGGTCACAAGACTATTTCTTCGTTCTTACTCATCAAAATACCGGACAATGTTTACTAAAAAACCTTATTGTTTGTTGTATGCTATTTCTTTGGCATTGATTATATAATAAACTACAACTCCTATTACAAGCAATATGATCATCCGATTATCAATGGTGCAGATGTATCATCACTTGCATCCGGGTCATTTGGACCGTCGGAATCGGCTAGTAATACCAGTGTGTGACCGATAAAAAAAATGATGATTAATACAGATGAACAAGAATTAGAGGGTACAAAAAATACCCGGAGTAAAATCCGGGTATACAAAGCCAATAGGAAACTTTAAAATACTCTGTTATTGTTTAATAATTTTAAAGGATTGATTGCCTTTTTCCGTAACAATTCTCAAAATATATACGCCCGCTGGTTTATCTGAAATATCAAGGAAGGCAATGGTTCCATTCATATTTAGTTTTTGGGTTTGAATAATGCTTCCCGAGAAATCCAACAACAAGGCTGATATCTGGCTGTAATTTTCTTTGGTTGTAATGCTGATTTTTCCGGTTGTCGGATTTGGATAAATCTGGGCAATGCTGATTGTAAAATCATTGACTGACATACTGGAACAATCCAATACTTCGGTTGGGGGCATGTCAAAATTAGCGGTTCCGTCTAAGCGATTTGCGGAGCTTCCCTGGTCGGCATAATATCCTAAACCTCTTTTACTAAAGGCTCTCCAGATTTCGCATTTATTCTCTCCGTTATATAAAAGTTCATCGGCTTCTAAAATGGCATTTCTTCCATCTACAAATCCCGGTAAGCAAGTTTGGAGCTTTAAACCCTCCACGACCAGTTGCAATGCTTTGTTGTTTCCGCCGGTAGTTGCCAGAATATCAGGGTTAAAACCGTATTTATTTATCAGGTTCCAGTTCATTTCCCACAACATAGTTGCCCAGACATATCCCAAACGATGAGGACTTTCCTCGTTCGTGTAAGCAGACAGCGTTGCATAAGTAGAGGGATTTATAGTCATATCGGTAGAATAAGCGGTTGGCCTTATACCTGTATCTCCCGGATTGCTATAAAGTAAATAATTACCCATCCCTCTGGAATCAGATCCCAAATCTCCTGGTTTCATAGTCATCATCAATCCGAAGAAATCGCTCCATCCTTCCCCCATTTGTTCCAGATTGGTCAAACACCAGTTATTGGCGCCGCCCGTCAGGCGTGACGACACACCATGCCCGAATTCGTGTGTGATGACCCCGTTGTCAATGGAGCTGTCTCTCCGTAAAAAATCAAAATTATCAGAATTATCAGGAGGAATAGATGCTTCCAAAGTTTCGCTTTCCAATGCTGAGATAAGGGGGTCACCATCCTCTTTTGTAATCAAAATTGACGGAATGTTAACGGAAGGATCAAGACCGCCCATTCCACCCTGGAGAGCTCCCGGCACATTGTTTACTATAACAAGACCCAAAGCACCTGCATTTTGGGCATTCAGAGCTTTTTGAATAAATGTACAAGAGCCTCTTCTGACAACGGCCAGTTTATTTTGGATCTCTCCTGGGTTTGTTGCCGCATCACAACCGTCGTAATTGTCATTTCCTATGGAATTCGTATCTTCCATTATGACCAACCCGGCATTTATTTGTGTTTGATCGGGAAGTGGGCCGAAATCAGCAATCGCCCCCGAATAAATACCCTGCAAAGGACCTTCTGTGTGAATTTCCAATAAATCATAAATTGGGCCACCGGTAGCGGTGGGCGTATATAAGAACATACCCATCATTGGCTGAGTGCCATCTACACCTAAATAGAAAAAAGCATTTCCTAATTCTCCAATCGATTCTCCGGTTTGCCCAACTGCGATAACTCCATCGTTGGAAACTCCCAAACCTGTATGGTTATAGAACTGGAAGTTTCCTGCCGGTTCGTCGAATCCGTATTTGTAGAAAATATCATGCAGTATATTATTCATATAGAACAAATTGGTAATGGCGGCTTCTTTGCTTTCGTTTGGATGTGATTCAAGATTCAGAGGAAAATCAAAATTAAAATTACTCCCGCCGTCAATCATATCTTCTGCATAAAACGACTCACCATTGATGTAAGCAAGATATTTTTCACTATCATGATCATACATCGCCACTACATTACTTCCAAGCGTAGTGGTATGGTAGTTAGCAATATTCTCTTCGGAGTGCCAGCCGAAAGGAGAAGATTCCTGAATGGAAGGATTTAACACCAGCGTACGGCCGCCAAACAAAAGAGATTCGGTAGGGAGAGCAAATACCCTGTATTGAGGAACTTCAGCAAGTGATTGATTTTCAATATTATTTGACAAAGTAAAGGTCTCTGTAAATTCGTTTCTTATTTTTCTTTCGGGATTTGAAAAGGATTCTTGTTCGAAGCTGCATTTTAGCATAGTATCAAATGAATGCAAAACCGTACCATTGGAAGCATCGGCAATCAGTTGAAGGATTTTCGGCCCTTCATCTGTTTTTACATGAACAATCATTTCATAGCTCAAAATAAGCTCCCCGAATTCCGTAAGGAAGTAGGTCAGTTTCGGAGCAGGAAATTCATTTTTATAAAGCCGGGTGCTTTGATCAAATTCGCCTGACGGAGAATGATTGTTTTCTTCCGGATGAATCAAAGTATAGCCGAGATTCTCCACGGCAATTTCTTCAATCTGTCCCGCATTAATACCCACCGAGTTTTTATGTGGCATCTGATTGATTCCTTCGATAAAATTGGACTGAACGGATTGGATTTGACCATTTTTCAGAGCTACTGTAATATGGCTGTTGTAAATGGGTGTCCCGCTATAGGTTTGTTTGAAATAATTATAGGCAACGCCTGAATTTGTGGATTGAAAAGCACCTACATTTTTTAAATTTTCAATATCCGTAAAATTTATTTCACGGCCTGAGTTTCTCATGAAATCATAAATTTCAGAAGGGTTGGCAATTTTATTTTGAGCAAAACCAAAGGAAATACCCATTACCAAAATCACCATTTTAAGGGTTGAATTTTTCATGGTTCTTAATTTTTTTGTTTGATGAAACGAAATAAGGGATTTGCTGAAAAAACAACACAAAATCAGAAGTGACAAAAAACTGACATTGAAACTAAGAATCAGCAAACAGCTGAAAACAAGTTAAATATGCTTTTTCAGCTTATGTATGCAAATTTGTTTTATGGATAGTATCTAATTTAACCTATACTGGTCAAAGCCACATTTTCAATCGCATTTAATATGGCTTGAGGAGATTCGTCCTTTGAAAATTCAAGTTTTTCCCTCAGGCGTTTCCAGGTAACATGGATGGTGTTTAAAGAAACGCCAAGCGTATCGGCCATATCTTTATTTGTGAGACCAATTTTTATCAGCATCAGATACCTTAATTCGGCGGTTGTGATTTTCGGATACTCTGATTTGATTTTCATGATGAATTCAGGATGTATCTTTTCAAACCGTATTAGAAACGTTTTCCAGTCTTCATCAGTCAGGATTACGCTGTTTTTGATTTCGTGCAAGGCCGTCCGGATAATGATCTTTTCATGGTCGTAAGCGTGGGTAAGCTGTTGTAGCTCTTCGGATATTTTACCGATCAAAGCATTTTTTTCGTTGAGGTTGTCAATGAAAAGCTGCATTTCAGATTTTGCCAGGTTCAATTCCGCTTCCATTTTATCTTTTTCAAGTTCCATTATTTGCTGGTTGGCCAAATAGATTTCTTTTTCCTTTTTCTTTTTCATCCGGGTATAATACAGCAAAAGAAAACCAGTCAGGGCGACGATAAAAACGACCGATAAGGCAACACTGTACTGCAGTTTGAGCCGGGCTTTGTTTTTTTCGTTCAGGGCTTTTTCCTCAGCCTCTTTTTTTTCGAAATAATACTGTGCTTCCTTTCTCGCAATTTCAGTTTTTATCTGCTGGCCCGTCATTTCATTTTTAAGGTTTATAAGTTCTTGTGCAACGGTGTAGGCTGATTCATAATCGCCTAGTTTTTCATAAGCAGAGATCATAAATCCGAGAATGTATGTTCTTTGAGGTGCATTCCCGATCTTTTCAGCAATCTGAAGGGCTTTTTTTTCATATTCCAGAGAAGCTTGATACCGGTTTTTCAAAGGAATGCCAATGCTTGTCAATATGCTGTCTGGAGCATTTTGAATGAGAAAACCCATATCTTTCAAGTAGAGGATCTCACCGAATTTATAATTATTTTTTTGTATCAAATGATAACACTCCCTATGATATTTCAATGCCATTGCATAATCAGAAATCAGTTGATATCCGAAAGCAATGTTTGCATAGTCATCAGCCAGCCCTCCTTCATCTTTTATTTCTTTTCTTATTTTAATTGATTCCTCATATTGCCTCAGGGATTCTTCAATTTTGCCTGAGTTCATCAAAATATTTCCTCTCCAGGCAAAAGCAAAAGCAACTTCCTTTTTAGCCCCTATTTCCCTTCCTAAACTTATAATTTGATCTGCACATTGTAAGGTTTTATCAAAATCATCAAGATGAAAATACAGCTCTCCGATTTTTTTAATGATGTAGATTTTTCTGTGCTTATTATTGGTTTTCTCGCAAATGATTAAGGCTTTCTGATAATATTCAAATGCTTTGGGAAAATTTAAAGACTGGTAGAAAACATATCCGTAGTCTCCGAACAGCTCGCCCAACAGGGATTGGTCTTTGATTTCTTCCGCTATGGAAATCGCTTGCTGGTAATAGTTTTTACTTTGGGGGAAATTTAAAAAATCACAATACATTTTCCCTATATTCTGAAGGACTTTAACTATTCCTCTTTTATCTTTTGCTTGATTGCAAATCTTAAGTGCCCTGTTATAATACCGCAAGGCCTGTGCAGAATCGGATTTTAAAGTATAATAATTTCCGATATATCGCAACCCGGTAGATTGTCCCTTTTTGAAACTGATTGTTTCGGCTAATGCAATGGCTTTTTGGGCATTTTGATAAGAAGCATTGTCAAAATATGTAGCTTCGGAAAGTGATAATAAGATATTTACTTTTTGAGCATTGTCTTTAGCCGAATCCAGTTCATTTTGTAAGCTATCGATTTTTACTTGATCAATGATTTGACCGTATACAAAATGAATACTAAATAGTAATAGGATAGAGAGGTATTTCATAGCTTATCTAAAAATATTTTCAGTCGATAATTTTAGCAGGCCTAAAATTACAAAAAGGATTGATGCAAAAGCGAATTCATCAAAAGCAGGAGAAAAATATTCTGAACCCAAAAAATTAAAAGAGTACGGAATATGATAAAAAACCATAAGTAAATACACGAATTATTCTCCGCAAAATATGCGGTGATTAATATGCTTTTTCTCCGCAATTTACAGCAATAGTTATTTTAAGGTAGTATTGATTTATATATTCTTTTGCTTCTTTAAAAGTAAATGCTTTAGAGAGCGAATTGTAATAAGAAAGTTGAGATTCATCAATGAAATTATTAATGCAATAAAACTTACTGCCCTTGGAGAAAATGATTTATAAGAAAGATCGCCCGACATTTGAATTGCTGATAAGTAATTTACAAAAATAGCTCAAATCAAATGGGGGTTTTCGTTAGAATTTCCTATTCATGATGGTAGTGAATAATTCCTCAAAATGTTGTACCTATGTTGTACCAAATAAAGAATCCACGCCTGAATAGCGTGGATTTAGGATTCACTCGCAGAGAGGAAGGTTCTCTCAGGATGAAACAGCATGAAACAAAATGGAACAAAATGAACCAACAGAACACTATATATCAACAACTTGACTGTTCAAATGATATTTTTGAGATTGAGAACTAAACACTTACAAATCCATCAAGTTTCACCAATGTGGGGAATACGTGGGGATTAAAAAAGTATTGAAAAAACTTGCAAATCTCAACTATTTTTCGTAGATTTACATTACTAATTAAGTGGAAGTCACTTTATTAGCATTTTTATTTATTGAAATTCTGAATCTATAGAGTTTCGTTTGGTTAAGACTAAACGGATACCAACCTGTCAGAACAAACTGATAAGGTGGTTCAATGATTCGGCAATCTATGCAAGGCTTTAAAAGCTAAACAAAGTTGCAGATTCCTTTCTGTATAAACATACGTGTATAGTTTAGATTATACCCTTGCTTTTCAATGAACAATTTTGAGTGAGAGTTTAATTTACAAATTATATTTTATGAAAGTTTATTTCATTTTAAAAAATCCTAAAGAGGGTAAAAACACCATTCACATCAGAGTGAGAGATGGTAGAACCATTGACTTGTCATTAGCAACAAAGGAAAGTGTATGTATTGAAGATTGGGACGACAAGAACCAATGTTTATGGGAAGAATACACCGAATTTAGAAATGGTAGGTATATCCAAAAAAGAGATGGTGAAACAAAACTCAAAATCAACGAAAACAAGGAAGTGAATTACAGGCTTTTTGAATTGAAAAAGAAGATTGAATCAGCCTTTAAATCAACTGATGAAAGGATTGACAAGGATTGGTTGAAAACCTTGGTTTATCCAGCAACATCAGAAACGGATGATTTAAACATATCATTCATTGATTACTGTGATAAGTTTATTGAATCAAAAGGAAGAACAATCAGCAAACACTATGTAACAAAGGTTAATTGCATAAAGGCTATTATTAAAAGGTATCTTCAACATCGCAGATTAAAACAGTTGAATTTGATAGGCATTGACAACAACTTCAAAAATGATTTTGAACAATATTGTTTGGATACTGAAAAATATAGTGATAATTATTTTGAGAGGAATTTCAAATTTATCAAAACAATCCTCTATCATGCCCAACAAAATGGCTACCCCATTTATTACGGATTGAGCAAGATAAAATGTACAACTGTTAAACCTATGTTTGTGATTTTGTCTCCTGATGAATTGGAATTAATTGAAAAGGAAACTTTTTCAGATGAACATCTTGAAACAGCCAAAGACTGGTTATTAATTTCCTGTTATTGTGGTCAAAGAGTTTCAGATTTTATGCGATTTGATGTTAGTATGATAACTGAAAAATTAGTAAAAGGAAAGAAGAAGCATTTTATTGAATTCGTGCAAGAAAAAACTAAAAAACAAATGTTTCTTCCATTGAGTGGGAAGATTGTAGAAATATTAAAGAAAAGAAATTGGGAATTCCCCCGAAAGATGTCAGAAGCTCGTTACAATGAACACATAAAAAAAGCCTGCGAGTATGTTGGAATTGATGAGATGGTTGAGGGAACACTATCCATTAAAGAAGAATGTGAATTCATTAAGAACAGGAAGAAGAACAACAGAAGAAAAGTTTACGGCATCTATCCAAAGTATCAACTGGTAAGTTCTCATATTGGCAGAAGAAGCTTTGCTTCCAACAATTTCGGTGACATTCCTATCCCTCTTTTGATGTATGCAACAGGACATTCATCGCCACAAATGTTGATGAAGTATATTGGAAAAATAGACGAACAGCAGTCTTTAACATTAGCTGAATATTTATAATTTAATTTTAAAACAGAAATAAAATGACAAATGAAATTATTATTACAAATCCGAATGATTTATCAACACTTGTTGGTGAAATTTTAGAAGAAAAATTGATTGTGTTAACCCAATGGTTTGAATCTCTAAAGATTCAAAATGAAAGACCTTTAAACAGACAAGAAGCGTTGGACTATCTTGGTGTTTCACGAGGCACAATTAGAAGGTATGAAAAGCATGGATTGATTCCTTTTTGTATTATTAAGGGTAAAAAATATTACAAACGTAATGAACTTGATGAAGCAATGGTATTAACTAACAATTTTAAAAATCTAAAATTAGTCTCATGAAAAGTAAAACTATTATTTTACCTCAAAGGCTTCTGATTGATTTAGAAGCCTTTTTTAATGGAAATCAATCAGCTCGGAAATTAAAGATTGATAATGCCCTTTACATAGTCGGGCTTATTACAGAACTGGAATCTAATTATCGAAATCAATCTGAGGAAGAATTTGATAATTACATTCCATTGGATTCTCAACTCTTAAAAAAGGTAGTCAGTAAGTATAACGTTTATCTGGATTTACTCGTTGAGCAAGAATTCTTAGATAAAACGAATTACAGTACAGATAAGAAGCGCAGCAATAGCTTTAAAATCAACGAGAAGTATTTAGAAAGTGCTGAATGGCAAACTTATGAATTGACCAACCCCATCCTACTGAAAAATTTTGATGAAAAGGGATTAAATGAACATCATAAAGTGAAATGGGAACAAGTCGAACAACAGCGACCTCATCTCATTAGATTTTTCGATGATGATTTTAGGATGAATGCTGACAAGGCGCATCAAACAGCTCTGGAAAAATCAGGAGATAACGATAGAAGTTTTAGGACATCTTTCCAAATCATCACAGAGTTTCGTGAAAAGATTTGGAAAGCATCTATAAGCATTGAAGGGGATAACAGATTACATACCAATCTTACACGTTGCCCTAAAGCAATTCGTCAATTCATATCCTATGATAATGAGTCCATTGTCGGTTGTGATATTAAATCATCTCAACCGTTCTTTTTAGCAGTGCTGATAACAGCCATAGTTAAGAAGGATAAATCATTGTTGGAAAAGGTAAAAGCTACAAAAATCCTAAGCAACAAAGTGATTGAACAGTTATTTTCATTGGATTTAGATGTGGATGAAATAAGAAGGTATGTAAACGAGATTCTAAACGGAGATATTTATTTGAGCTTAGCTGAACACATTGAATTCAAATACAATGAAGATGATAAGCCCTACAGAGATGTTTACAATTCTAAGAGAACAAGGAAAAGAGGAAAATTTAAACCTCGTAAGGTTGTGCCTTACAAGAATGAAAGAGATTTGGTCAAACAAGTTTTTATGGAGATTCTATACAGCAGTCCCAATACACGAATTCCAGAAGCAACAGTTTTCAGGAAACAGTACCCGTCAATCCATAAAATTGTAACTTGTTTACATGATAATAATGTGAAGTTCTCTTACCTGTTACAGTACATTGAAGCATACATCCTATTGGATGAGGTTGCTTTTAAGTTCAGTAAGCGTTATCCGTCCATTCCAATATGGAGCATACACGATTCTTTAGTTACAATAGAACATAACAAAGAGCTGTTGAAAAATTTTATGATGAAGGAAATCAAGTTAATCACTGGTTTGAAACCAAAAGTGGAATTCGAGGACTGGAAGGAAATGCAGTTGAACAGCAGACCTCAACCTAACAGAAACAGATTGAGCAAACCAAAGCAGAAGCAGTACGTATAAGAAAATGTGCTATTTGTTGATTTAGAAGCAAGTAGCACTTTTATATACCTGAACCATGTTGTTGAATGATAGACCAGCAGCCGAAGCAGCCAACGCATCAACAGGCGATGTTGGTAATCAAAGGAAATAAAGATAGTCAATAAAGAAATTAAAGAAAATTTTAAGAGAAAGTTAGATTCTTACCCTAATGTAGCATCTTTATTCATTGTGAGTTATCCTCATCTGTACAGTGTATTTAACTAATAAGAAGCACTGTCGTTGATTCGTTGTTCTGGATTGGTTTATAATTACGCAAATGCTACTACTATTACAATTGCTCTTATCCTGAAACATCCCTATATTTGTTTTAACAAAAACAGAAAAATTTTGAAGTAAAAATTTGATTTAAAATAAGGTTAGCGTTAGCTATTTATTCTTGTAACTGAAAACTGGAAATTTTTAAATGCACAAGGTAAATGGACTACCGCTCACGTCACGGCGTGGGCTTAGTTTATTTGTGCATTGGGTATTCCAGTACCTCAGTTACGATTTGCTAAGTTCCACGCTTTCTTTTTTAGGAAAGTGCTTCTCAATTACGGTTATCCGTAATGTAATACAGATTGCTAATCATATTTTGGTCGTCCAAACAGAATTTAATTTAAAAACCAAATATTATGAGAAACACAAACTTTTTATTCGTGCTTTTAGCAACCTTTTTCATTTTCACGGGCTGTTCAAGTGATGACGACAATCAAGGCGATAACAATAGCCCTATCGTAGCCACTTGGTCTTATTACAGGTATAAGTACAGCGAATGGAATAATGAAGACTGGATTTATGATGTCGAACCTATCTCCCTTGAATTCTCATCCAACGGAACATTTATAGATAGGTACAATGGGAATGTTGACGGTGGAGGTACTTGGTCAATATCAGGTAACACTTTAACTATGACCTATGAAGATGATGAATGGGGAGATGAAAATATCATTTATGAAATCCTTGTTCTGGACGAATCCACTCTGAGAATAAAGGAATCATACGGAAATGGTGAATGGTTGATTGATGAATATAGTAAACAATAAATCAGGTCAAACTATCTAAAATCCTGACAATACCCCTTACAATATAGTAAAAACTCAGATTATCTGAACAGGAAAGACATAATACCTCATTAACAGAGAAAATTTAAAATTCACCAACATTGTGACACCATTAACTAAAATATCATGAAAAGAATATTATCCTTAGCAACAATCTTACTTTCACTATCACTTACAGCACAGAATTACAGCTACCGTTATACGCAGGTTAACCAGTTGGCTATTGAGCAAAATAATTACACTTATGTAGCAAACAATAATGCTGGTTTATTCAGCATTGCTAACGCATTGATGGCTTTTAGGAATAGCTGGGATAATCATAAAAAAAGGGAATCAGAAGTACAAAAAGCCATTGCTCAATTAAACATAGTCAAAAGCAATTATGAAAATACCGAATCTTATCCTGAAACTATTATTGACGGGTGGCATTTAGTTATGGCTACTGATAACTATAATTACTGTTCACCCGCAAAAGTGCTGGTTGAGAACAATGAAATCAAAAAACTGGTAGTGGACAATTATATTCATTACTCTCTGAATTTCAACGTTCTTTCCCCTATCAAAAAAGGTAAAGCCTTGCTGAGCTTGGATGCGAATGGAAATACAGATACGGTTGAGGTATATTTCATCAATGATTTAGCAACACCCACGCTGGTAGATAAACCTCTGGAATCAGGTTATGTTACATTCTGGTCAGATTTGAGAACAGCAGACCATATTAAGATTTGGCTGGAAAAGGATTATTACGGCGAAATCCCAGAGCGATTAAAAGAAGAACCATCCTGTTCTGACGAGAATACTATTAGCATTGCGCTTAAACCAGCTACTTATTTCTTTAAGGCTGCTGGTAGAGGTTCGATTGCTTGGGAAGGAACTATTGTTGTGAAGGAAGGTGAATGCCTAATAATCAATTTGAATAAAATGAATAAGAAATAAGAGCATTATTGCTCCTGACAATAATCGTTTCCAAGCTTGAAATGTCTCTATACATAAGATTCTACATAACTCACAAAAAACACAAAATCTATTGTATATTTGAGAATTATCAATCTTTTAAACACTTTTTGAGACAAATTAAAACATTTAGTGACATTAGGCTTGATGGAATGTGTTGCTACTGTGGCAATTACTCCACAACTAGAGACCATGTTCCATCTAAAATCTTACTTGACAAGCCATATCCTGAAAATCTTCCAGTAGTTCCTTGTTGTGATAAATGCAATCAAAGTTTCTCGTTAGACGAAGAATATATTACATGTTTGTTAGAATGTATTTTGTGTAATTCAACAGACATCGAAACACTAAAAAGGGATAAAATAAGACAGATATTGTCAGGGAAAAAATTATTGTATCAAAAAATCAAAAATTCTCATAAAGAATTTAACAACCCCCCATCTTTTTTTATAGACACAACTCGATTAGAAAATTTTCTGATTAAACTTGCGAAGGGGCATGTGAAGTTTGAAAATAGCGAACCCGTCTTTGAAAAACCAACAAGAATTTCATTTAAGTCATTATCATCCATGACACAAGATGAGGTTGATTCTTATTTAACCAGCGTAGATTTTATACAATCATTTGAAGTTGGAAGTAGAGCAATGCAGAATTTTTTAATTAGTGATTCCAGTGTTTTTTCTAATTGGATTGAAGTTCAACCTAATTATTATAGTTATTGTGTGACCTCAAAAATGGGGCAATTATCAGTTAAAATTTTTATTCGAAATTTTTTTGCAGCAGAGATTATTTGGGATAACTAGATACTAATTAAAGAAATGAACAGCGAAGAAATATTTTTTGATTCTGTAAATAAAATTTCCAAAGGAGAATTTAGAAATAATGAAGTAAGTGACTACTTTAATTCAGCAATTGCTTTAATGGTGAACGCTTCAAAAGCAAACAAAATAAAAGACACATTTACCCCCTTCTATTACCAACCAAGTGCAACTTTAGGGTGCTATTTGAAATCCGAAAAAACTAAATCGGAATATCACTTAATGTATGACTTCATTACTAATGAAATATTTTTCTACAGTTCGTTGAAAAACTGGGAAAATATAAAAAACATAAATGATTCCTTTTGGTCAGAATTTTTAGCTGCCTCCCAAAAAATAAATTTCAGATTTGAACCCTTCGAAGGAATAGCTTATGATAAAACAATAACCCCAGAATTTAATTCCAATTTCAAAAGTATTCTTTTCAATATAATGGCAGTCTATGTAACTTCGATGCTTCGGTCTAAAAAAGATAGAGGAAATATTGGCTTTGGTCAACTTACAATAACATGGGCACCACAAAAAACTACAGACGAAATTTTACAGGAACTAAGCTTCGCATTTAAATACTTCTATCAACTTAATTATTTACTTTGGAAAACTGAAGACGTTAGAAGGCAAAATAGGATTAATAAAAAAGGAAAGCGTACCTAATAATCTTTCCCTCTCTTTTTCTCGCATAATTTCAAGTTTTTTCTTTACTTTAGCTTATGTTTAAGCTTGAATTAAAAATCAGGCGTTTTTTCAACTACCAATAAATGAATGCTAATCAGAAAGAAAATAAAACTAAGCCGAAAAAATATATAAAAATTGCAGGAGTTGATTTGTTTTGTGGAGTCGGCGGGCTAACACATGGACTAATCAAATCAGGAATTAAGGTTCGTGCTGGGATAGATTTGGATAAAAGCTGTAAATATGCCTATGAGGAAAACAACAAAGCCAAATTCATAGGAGAAGATATATCTAAAATTAAAGGAAAAGATATTCAACGTTTCTGGAAGGACGATGAAATAAAAGTATTGGTTGGTTGTGCTCCCTGCCAACCTTTTTCTACACATTCAAATAAAGTTAAAGGAAAAGAACAAGGTGATAAATGGAATTTACTTAATGAATTTATTCGTTTAGTAGAGGAAACGATGCCTTCTATTATTTCAATGGAGAATGTTCCTAACTTATCAAATAAACAAATTTTTAAGGAATTTGTAATAAGATTGGAACAGCTTGACTACAATGTAAGTTATAAAAATGTATATTGTCCTGATTATGGGATTCCTCAGAAAAGAAGGAGATTAGTGCTTTTAGCATCAAAATTCGGAGAAATTAACATCATCTCCCCAACCCATAATAAGGCTAATTACATAACCGTTCAGGATGCTATTGGACATCTAGAACCAATCAATAACGGTGAAAAGAGCACAAAGGACAAACTACATTTTACAACAACTCTCAAAGACATTAACCTGAGAAGGATTCAGGCTTCTACTCCGAATGGAACTTGGGAAGATTGGGATGATGAATTAATGCTTGAATGTCATAAAAAAGATTCAGGTAAAACTTACAAATCAGTATATGGAAGAATGTCTTGGGATGAGCCTTCTCCAACAATAACAACTCAGTTTTATAATTATGGAACTGGACGCTTTGGGCATCCAGAGCTTGACAGAGCATTAACGATAAGAGAAGCATCTATTTTACAGAGCTTCCCCCCAAAATATAAATTTGTAAAGGAAGGTGAAGAAGTCTTATTAACAAAAATAGGTACTCATATTGGAAATGCTGTACCTGTTAACCTAGGATTAGCAATTGGTACAAGCATAATTAAACACCTTAAAGAACATACCTATGAATAACTTTACCTTCAACATTTCGCTTAGTGTTTTAAATCACTTGGGTAGAAATCTATACAGGAACTTTATTACTGTCTTGGGAGAAGCAATATCAAATTCTTGGGATGCTGATGCTAAAAATGTACGGATATATATTGATAGAGAAAAAAATTATCTAATTATAAAAGATGATGGAAATGGCATGGACTCTGACGATTTTCAAAATAAATTTTTGAAAATTGGATATTCAAAACGTAAGGACGGTGTAGATAAAACGGCACTTGAGAGACCTTTTATTGGTCGCAAAGGTATTGGAAAGCTAGCTTTGTTATCATGCGCTAAAAGAATTCACATTATCACAAAAACAAAAGATTCTGAATTTGTAGGTGGTGTCATTGATAATAGTGGATTAGATTCTGCTATTGATGATGATTTAACTCCACAACAGTACCCGTTAGAAGGAATTGATTCAGCTATTTTTGAAGACCTAAGTAGAGATTTAGAAAAGGGCACAATTATTTATTTTGAAAACATTAATGAGGGTATTAGCAATAGAGTAGAATACATAAGAAAATTAATTGCTTTGTTTTTCAGGTTCTCATTAATTGATGATTCTTTTAAAATTTACTTAAATGATGACCCGATAACATTGAATGAATTAAATGACCTTTCTCAAAGCACGCAGTTTGTTTGGCAGATTAATACAATAGATGACCCTTATTTAACTGAAAAAATATCTGCTAATCAAGACCACATTAAACAGTACAAAAAAATAAATTCTTCAATGAGCATTTCAGGGTTTATTGCATCGGTGGAAAAACCATCACAGTTAAAAATTAGACAAACTACAGAAACGGTGACTCTTGACCTATATGTAAATGGAAGATTAAGAGAGAAGGACTTGCTGAAACACATCCCTTCAACAAGAGTAGTTGAAAGTTATTTATATGGTCAAATACATTTCAACAACTTAGATGGGGCAATAGACAGGTTTACAAGCAGCCGTGAAGGTGTTATATCTGACGACCCGCTCTTTACTTCATTTTTAGAAGAGCTTCAATCCATTGTTCAAGAAATAATGAAGGATTGGGATGAATGGAGAAGACAGTTAAATCAAGATGGAGACCCTGATGACACTAGAATAACTAGGAAAGAACGAAAGTCCAGAGAACTATACAATACAATAGTAGATGAATTTGTTCCTCCTAAAACCTCAGCAAATCGAAGCCAAGTAGATGAATGGGTCAATTCTTTGAGCGAAGATGCACAATTTAATCTAACATCTTACGCTGAATGCTTTATTTCAGAAAATTTACTTAGAAAATACATTAGTCATAAAAACCTAGAGCTTTCCCCCGAAGCTCAAAGGAATCTAGAAAATTATAAGACGAGGGAACAGGATGCAAAAAATATAGCAAACATCAGTTTTGATATTAGACAAGATTCCAACGATTTACTATATTTTTCTATGGATGATTTAGCTAATTTTATTGATAAGCCTACAGACCAACTGAGACAGCCTGGTATTTCAAGAGATGCGAAAGCATATAAACCCGTGAGGGATGCTATGGCTCACACTTCTATTTTAACATCAGTAGCTAAACAAAGCTTAAATACTACTTATGAAAATATTAAAGCTCGAGTAAAAAAGTTATTAGAATAGTACCATCATATTATTGTAAAGTCCTCAAAACCTGAGAGAGCAGGTTATATGTATAAATATGCCCCCTTACTTGCTAAAAAGAAAATCGTTTTGATTTAACAGGGGTGGGGTTGGTAATTAAATATTTTGTTCAAAATTTTTCAACTTTTTTATTCATTCCAATCAGGAGTGGTTTAGGTAACAACTGATTAGCAAAAGTTATCTCTATAGGTTTTCATATCTTTTTTCTATATTTACCCACAAAATAAAACAACGGTTGTTCATTGTAATACTGGGATTGTCGAAGCAGATAGATTTGGCAAGTTGTCAATTAAAAAAGTGCTCAGGAGTTTCACTGTGGGGAAATGGTGGGGATGTAAATTAACCAGAAATAAAAAACCCACTGACAATCAATGGGTTTCATTTACATTTCGCAGAGAGGAAGGGATTCGAACCCTCGATACAGTTACCCGTATACTACCTTTCCAGGGTAGCTCCTTCAACCACTCGGACACCTCTCTGTTTGGGTTTGCAAAATTAAATAAAAATATGGTATGTCCAATTAATAATCTGTCAAATGTGTAAGTTCACCACGCAAGTCACTTTCGTATTGTTGTTTAAATTCCTCGGAATTCAAATTTTGGCCTAATAGAAATATAGTTTTGGCCACAGAAGCCTCAGTAGTCAAATCAAATCCGTTCAATGCTCCAATTTCAACAAAAATCTCGCTTGTTTCATAGCGCCCGATTTCAACCATACCCCCGGCACATTGGGTATTGACAATAATAAACATTCCCTCATTTGATTTTTTACGAAGTAAGTCTTTGAACCAGTCTTCAGAAAACACATTCCCTGAGCCAAATGCTTCGATAATAATTGCCTTCAATTCAGGAGTTTCAAACATATTTTCTATAAATTGCCTGTTCATCCCCGGAAAAATTTTCATTAACCCCAATTGGGTGTTTAAATTTTTATTAACGGAAAATGGCACAGATGCTTCTTCAAACCGCAAAACGTGCTTTCTTACATCCAAATGAATACCTGATTCTCCTAAATCGGGATAATTCGGAGACTCAAAAGCATCAAAATTTTCAGCATTAATCTTTGTTGTGCGATTCGCTCGCAGCAATTTATATTCGAAATAGATACAAACTTCTCCAATTCTCGGTTTTCCGTTTTCCCGTAAAGATGCAAAGTGAATAGATGTAATTAAGTTCTCTTTGGCATCGGTTCTTAAATCCCCGACAGGAAGTTGTGAACCCGTAAAAATAACAGGTTTCTGCAATCCATTCAACATAAAGCTGATTGCTGAAGCGGTATAAGCCATCGTATCCGTTCCATGCAAAACCACAAAACCATCATACTTCTGGTAATTATTTTCTAATATATTCGCCAATTCTACCCAGTGACCGGGATTCATATCAGACGAATCTATCGGGTTGGAAAAACCTGTATAACTGATTTCACTGTCTATTAGTGATAGTTCGGGAATATGGTTAATCAGATTTTCAAAATCAAAGGGTTTTAAGGACTGATTGGAATAATCTTTCGCCATCCCAATCGTTCCGCCCGTATAAATTAAAAGAATTTTTGTCGCCATCATTTAAATACTTGCGGCAAGTTAGATATTTCGGCTCTTTTCTGCAAAATGAATTAAAATCCGGAAACTCAAAAAATTTCCTCACATTTTATAAATTATGGAATAATAATTGTTTTATCCTTAAGTATTATTAACCAAAAAATATTAAACTATCATGGGATTATTTTCATTCATTAAAAATGCTGGTGAAAAAATATTCGGAGGCTCTGAAACACCGGAAGAAAAAGCACAAAAAGTAAGAGATCATGTCTCTAAGTACGGATTTGATTTATCGCAGGTCACTTTCAATGCTGACGGAGAAAAAATCAAGGTATCCGGAACAGCGAAAAATTTAGATGAAAAACAAAAAATTTTAGCTTCAGCAGGAAATGTTGATGGAGTTGACGGAGTAGAAGACAACCTCGTCTTATCAGAACCATTAAAATTTGAAATGCCTGATTTTAGCAAAACCATGTATACTGTGAAAAGTGGTGATAATCTATCTAAAATTTCAAAGGAAGTTTATGGCGACCCGAACAAGTACAATACGATTTTTGAAGCAAACAAACCAATGCTGTCTAATCCGGACAAAATTTACCCGGGTCAGGTATTGTACATCCCACCCCAGGGATAATTTAAAAAAAATGAAACAAAACCTGAGAATAATTCTCGGGTTTTTTTAATTGTTAAAATTTTGGAATAAAATTTGAGGAAGGAATAAATGTTAAAACCTGATAAACTAAAACCTATAATTTAACGTTGTAATCGAAGTATAATAAATAAATTTTTATGAAATTATCCATTTTATCAGTAGCTGCCCTAGCGGCAGTTTTGTTAACCGGCTGTGTGAGCCAGAAGAAGTATGATGAGTTACAGAACAGATTCAACAGTGTATTTGCTGAAAACCAAGGATGCCAAACTGAACTAGCTGCTGCAAAATCCCGTGTTGAAGGATTGCAAGATCAGATTGCTGCGGAAAGAGCTAACAATCAATCTTTACAAAACGCGCTTAATCAGTGTTTAAGTTCTTCCAGCCAGGGCAATGTAAATATTGCTAAATTGGTAGATGAGATCAATGCTTCGAATAAATACATCAAGCATTTGACTGAAATCAACAGAAAGAATGATTCATTGAACATGGTGTTGACCAACAATCTTACTCGTTCATTGAGCAGAGAAGAAATGAGAGATGTAGATGTACAAGTTTTAAAAGGAGTAGTTTACATTTCATTGGCAGACAATATGTTATACAAATCAGGAAGCTATGAAATCAGCCCTGTTGCAAATGAAACTCTTTCTAAAATTGCTAAAATCATCAAGGATTACAAAGATTATGATGTGTTGATTGAAGGTAATACAGACAATGT